>NZ_BAAHXP010000011.1:0-56625 GCF_054656715.1 Hydrogenobaculum acidophilum | reverse complement strand
GTCTATTGGTAAGGCTTTCATGAATGTATTATATCACAATATTATATTAGGTTAATAAATGTACGAATTGCTGTACATCGTGATAAGTATGCTACACGCTAACACTTACACTTAAAAAATTATATCGAATTTTCATACTGTTCTCCAATATTAGAAACTTTATTACTGTAAGCTATTTCTACAGGGGTCCTATATCCTAAAGCAAAGTGATGTCTTACAAAGTTATATTTGTCTAGGTATTTCTTTAATAGAGTGTTAAGGTAATCAATAAACCGTGGCATACTTGTGAGTCGTGGCAGAGTTGTCACCTCATTTCTAACTTAATACCCTCTATATAATCACGTTGTAAAGCAATCGTATACATACCTCCTTTGCATGGATATGTAGAAGTTTTAACAAAGGTAAGTATCTATAGTGTATATGAACTTATACACCTCCTAAATTTATTTAGTCATCTAACTTAAAAACTCTAAAATGGCCTATTTATCACTATCGGCTTTATTAAATTTTCACTAATCTAATTTTTTTACTTATAAAGTTTGTCAAAATCTTATTATCTTTTAATTTTTCTTTGGCATTTATTAAACAATCCAGAGAATCGTTTGAACCTATCAAAAAAAGCGAATTTGCGATTTCTATTAGCTCATAAGTATCTCTTTCATCAAAAAGCATTTCGCATAGTTTTTGAGCAGCCTTTGATACTCTTCTTCTACCTAAGATATTTATTATCATCATTCTGTTTTCTATAATAGGGTTATCTAATCCTAGTATTAGCTTATCATCAAAATCAAGGTTGGTAAAGTCCTTAAGAGAATGTCCGCAATGTGGACATATTTCATAATCTTTATCCAGCTCAGACCAACAATAAGGACAAAACCATTTAATCAAATCACTCATAGGCTTAATATAAAAATACCGCAGTAGTTTGACCTCAAATCTGGCAGCGCTTCTAGTGTTTCTGAAAAGGCACCGTATCTATCCTGAGTCATCAGTATAAATTCTTTGGCTTTTAAAAGATATCTTAATTCTTTGTCTAGGGCTTTTAAAAGCCAATAACCAGCGTAAAGAGTAGATATATTTGTGTATCGTAAATTTGGAGTCGGTACTATACCAAAATATTTATCACAGTAAGACTCAATTTCTCTTTCTAAATTACCCGTTATGGCGTATATTAAAGAGAGCGTTTTGATATCTGATTTATCTAACAAATTTATAAACTCTTTTATCCCCTCTTCTAAATATCTTATATTGTAATACATTGAGATCCTTTTAAATCTTAATATCCTTAAAAGCTCTAAGTTAATATCTTCCAAAGATTTTACATTGAAAGAAATGGTAAATTCCAAATCAATATCATTTCTATATTTTTTCGGCTCTTCTTTTAAAAGCTCAAGACATCTAATAGAAAAATAATGTTGTTCAAGAGTATCGGCACCTAAAAACGAGTTTACAATGTACTCAATAGTTTTATTAGATATACTTTTACCAAACATCAAAAGCGTCCTTATGGCGTAATAAGTATCATACATGTTTGATTCTTCCAAGTATGGATGTTTATAGAACGAATACCCGCCATCACTGCATAGTTTAGACTCAACATACTCTAAGGATTTTTCAATCGCTTTTTCCATCTCCATATATTACCTCGCAATCAGATATTACCAGAAGTAGTTTTTGGGCTTTTAACATATCCACAAGTTTGTATATCTTTTCATCCTCATCTATTACATCCATCCTCATACCCATATTGTAAGATTCTACTTCTATATAGACATTTGATACATTTCCAGAAGCCCCGTAAGAGTATATGCTTTTAAAAGCAGTTGCTCCTGATATGTTTATTTTTTCTAAAAGCTCAAATATCACTTTGCAAAAACTTTTACCATCTATCCTATCTTTTTCTTTATAGTAAATGCTTAGTTTTTTCATCTTACAATATCCACTTCTTCCAACGTCATAACCCCAGTATTTAGCTTTTCTAAAACATCTTTTAATATAGGTAGTATTTTTTCTATATTTTCCTTTGATTCTATTATTTCTATGGACACGGGCTCATTTTTGGATAGTATACCATGCTCGTGCATCTTGCCAGATTTTCCATACCCTTGTATTGCTTTAAATACGCTCAGTCCAGATATGTGGTTTTCTCTACAAACATCCGCAATATATTCAAACAATGGTTTACCTTCGTACTTAGTCCCAAACTCCACTATTATCTTTAAAAGATATCCTTTCATAGTTTGCCTCCTAAAAATCTACCAAGCCATACACCTAAAAATCCCAACAAGTTTGTACCAAGTATGTAGTAAGCTGCCTTCAAATATTCTCCTTGGTCTAAAAGCCCAAAACCTTCCAAAGTAAAAGTGGAAAAAGTAGTATACCCACCAAGAATGCCAGTGATAATAAAAAGTCTTAAGTTTACCGGTGCTTCTAAAACTTCTGTAAGATATATGCTCAAGAACCCTATGGCAAAAGCTCCAGATATGTTTATGATAAAAGTACCAAGAGGGAAGTTTGGCACATACTTTTGTACGAGTGTTGCTATGATATACCTTAAAAGCGCCCCTAAACCACCACCTACAAGCACAAATAAATAGCTCATAAAACCTCCTAAACTATATATTGCTTGTAGGCGTTATTAGCCCTTTTTTAGAGCGGTTAAAGGAGAACGCCATCTCCTGTATCCTGTATATAGTAATTATAACATTTATAAAATTATTTTTATATGATTTGAAGCATTGATTATATAAAAAAATTTTTATATATTAGTTTTAGACTTTTAAAGGAGGTTTAAAAGATGGAAAAGAAGAGGTTGAAAGATGTGAGCGAAGTAATTAAAACCCAAGAAGGGGTTAAAATAGAAGTAAAAGAAAATGTAAACGCAAAAGACGTGGAAGAGATAGTCAACAATTGCAAAACAGGAAAGTGCGATTGTATGACAGAACAGATGAAGGCAAAGGTGAGTTTTATGGATTTTAGGATAGAAAAAGGTAAACCTGTTATAGAAATAAAAGGGGATATCACGGAAGAGGACATCAAGCAAGCTATGGAAAGAAGCCAAAAAGTGCTGTGATGTATGTTAAAATTTACATATGCTAAGCGAGAAAGAGCTTCAAAGTATATTTTATGCGCTTTCAGATGAGATTAGGCTTAAAATTGTGAGACTTGTAATAGAGCATGGGGAAGTATGCGTGTGTAGTTTTATGAAATATTTTAACATGTCACAACCGCGCATATCTTTTCATCTTAGGATTTTAAGAGATGCTAATATACTAAAAGCCAGAAAGCAAGGACATTGGGTACATTACTCTTTGAATGAAGAAAACGAAGTATTGGGGCTTTTAAAAGAAATTATAAAAAATAGCGTAATCATAGATGAAAAGGAGGGGCTTTACTGTGAGACATAAGATAGCTTTTGTTTGTACGGGTAATTCTTGTAGGTCTCAGATGGCAGAAGGCTATGGTAAGTTTTTTGCTAAACTTTATAATAGAGATGCGGAAATCTATTCCGCTGGTACAAATCCAGCCAAAGAGATACACCCTATGGCTATAGAGGTGATGATGGAAGATAAAATAGATATATCAAACCAATACCCAAAATCCTTAAACGATATACCTTTGAACGAGCTTACTCTTTATGTGACACTTTGTGGTGAGGCAAACGAAGCCTGCCCAAATATACCAGGGGTAAAACACATACATTTTGGTGTGGAAGACCCAAGCCATTCAGATGATATATGGGTTTTTAGAAGAGTAAGAGACCGTATAAAAGAATTTGTGGACGAGCTATTTTATGCTTATGAGATATAGATTTTTAAAATATTTTTTTGTCCTTGTGGCTTTCAAAAGCGCTTTTTCCCTTACTTTAAGTGAGGCTATAAAATTGGCTAAATCTCAAAACCCTTCTATTTTAAAAGCCAAAAACAACATAAAAATTTCAAAAGAAAAGCATTATCAAAGCATAGCCTCAAAGTTTGGAGAGATAGACTTAACCGCCAACACTTCAAAATTCAACACTCCAAGGCTTCTTATTCCATTTGTGCCAAAACTTCCTCTTAGCCCTTCTTCTATACCCCCCTCCGCTTACAATATCACCACCGCTTCCATCTCTTACACGCTTCCGATATTCACTGGTTTTAAGCTTTTAAAAAATATAAAAATAACCAATTTATCCAAAGAAATATCAAAAGATTCATATCATCTTACCAAAAGACAAATAATATTCAACGTATATTCTATATATCTTACAGGCCTTACCCTAAAAAAGGAGCTAAAAGCTCAAGAACAAAGGTTAAAAGCTCTTAAAAAGTTATACGATGATGTAAGCTTAGGAGTAAAGATTGGTAAGTTTGCCCCGGTGGATTTGATGAAAGTCCAATATGAGTTAGAACTAACTAAGGCAAGTATTAAAAATATAAGAGAGCGAATAAAATCCACGAAGGGTGCCTTAAATACACTTACAGGCCTTAGCAATACAAACTGGCATTTTGAAAAAGTGAGTATAAAAGATAAAAACTTTCCACCTTTGGATAGGTTATACGAGATTGCCATTAAAAATAGATATGAGTTAAAACTTATAAAAACGCAGGAACAAATAGCAAAAGAAAAGCTATTTATAGCGAAATCCTCTTATCTTCCAAATATATATTTTAACTATACCTATCAAAAGATTATAGGAGGAGGTGCAGAAGAACCCCAATGGAGTTATAGCCTGTACGCCAATATGCCTATTTTTGATTTTGGTAAAAGATACTTTGATATCATATCTTCAAACGAAGAGTATTTAAATACAAAACAAGATTATAGACAAACGATTTTAGACATTAAAAAACAAGTATTGGATGCTTATACCAAGTTAAAATCCGCTAAGGCAAACTTGCTTGCCTCTGAAAAAGCCGAGTCTTATGCGGAAGAGGTAATGAGAATAGAAGAACTAAAATATAAAACCGGAGCTGGGGATATGTACGATACACTCTTAGCCATATCAAACTTTTTCAACTCCTTAGCAAATGTATATCAAAATAAATATCAGGTGATGCTCATGGAGAAATACTTGGAATACACGCTAGGAGAAAAGCTATGAAATCTAAAACTATTGGTATTTTAATTGGGATAGGTATAATTGTAATTGCAATCTATGCTTTTATAAAAAGGAAAGAGTATGTGGATGAAGAAAAATCTGCAAAAGCATACCCACTGGTATTAAAACAAGCTTACGCAAAAGAAGGTAGCATAAGAGAAGGACAGATTTTTTTAGGCAAATTTGAACCAAAAAATGAAGCTACGATAGCATCGAGATTAAGCGCATACATTCTATATATAGCAAAAGAGGGCACAAAGGTAAAAAAAGGAGATATACTTGTGAAGCTAGATGACAAAGACATAATATCAAATATAAACGCTACAGAAAACAACGAAAAAGCTTTGGCTTTTCAGAAAAAATCCTTAGAAGAGAATTTAAAATCTTTAAAAGTATCCTATGAAAACCAAGCAAAAATCTTTAACAGAGACAAAATACTCTACGAAAACAAAGCCATCTCTGAAGAAGCCTACGAAAAATCCCAAGATGCCTACGAAAGAGCTAAATCCGCTTATAAAGGTGCCATAGAGCAAATAAACGCTATCCAAAATCAAATGCAAGCCTTAAACTCCCAAGCAAGTGCTTTGGAAGATTCTTTAAACTATACCACCATAAGAGCGCCTTTTGACGGGGTAGTATCTAAAAGATATTTAAAGGTGGGAAACTTAGCAACCCCCGGTAAACCACTTCTTGATTTAGAAGGAGTAGGCGATGATTACGAGGTTTATGTGGATGTGCCTCAAAATATATTGAGCCATATAAAAGTAGGAGACGAAGAGAAAATAATGCTAAACGGCAAATCTCAAAAAGCTATTGTAGAGACTATCATACCAAAAGCTCAAAACAATATGATAAGTATTAAGCTTTTGACAAAAGGAAACAATATAGAAGCCTCCCCAGATATGTATATAAAAACCAAAATATACACAGGAGCTTGCAAGGGCACGCTTATACCCGTAAATGCCGTAAACCATACTTACAACGGATACTATGCTATGGAAGTCTTAAACGGAGTAGTACACTGGGTAAAGTTTAATCCAATGGCGAGAAACGAAGAGTACTTTTGCACAAAAGACATGGCACCAAATACAATCCTTGGACTTGCCAATAGGTCTGAAATGCTTTCTATACAAGATGGGCGCAAGGTGAAACTGGTAAAATGATGGAATTTTACATAAAAAGACCGCATCTGGTATTCTCTGTTTTAGTAATAGCGCTATTTTTAGGGATAGTTGGCTATTTTTCGCTTCCAAGGGACCTTTTCCCACCATCGGATAGACCTCAAATAGCGGTGGTAACGGTAGAACCCGGTGCTTCTTCAAAGTATGTGGCAGACCATGTAAGCTCTGTGATAGAAAGAGAACTTTACACAATAGATGGGGTAAGAAGAGTTTACTCGGTGTCTCAGGATGGACTTTCGGTGGTAACAGCTGAGTTTCATTATGGTAAAAGCATAGGACAAGCAGAAACCGATGTAGCAAACTCTATCACTAAGATAAGAAATTTATTACCGTCAGACATACAAGAACCAGCAATATACGAGATAACATCATACACCCCTCCTGTGGTAGTGCTTGGTGTATGGCCAAAAAAGGGCTCAAATTTATCTTTGGCGGATGTAAGATATATAGCGGATAACTATCTAAAACCAGCGCTTTTGAGAACTGGTGTGGTGTCCAACGTGGATGTGTTTGGAGGTTATCAAAAAGAGATAGAAGTCCAGATAGACCCCACAAAGCTTGCCATGTACAACCTCACGCCATCTGATATCATAAACGCGGTTAAATTTGCCAACAAAGACGTGCCAATGGGTATAATATTAAACTCAAAATCCCAATACGTGTTTAAATTAAAAACTGAGGCTAAAACCTTAGAGCAAATAGCTCACATATATATAACCCCAAACATAATGCTAAAAGATATAGCCACTGTAAAATACGCAATCCAAGACCCAAGGTCTTTATATAGAGCTAACGGACATCAAGCCATAGCCCTTGCAATAGAACGCCCATACGGGGGAGCTGCGCTTACCACCATAGATGCTGTCAATAGGCTTTTACCAAAATTAAGAAATGAGTTTCCACAGCTTAATATACAAGTAGCGGATACCCAGCAAAGACTTATAGAACTTTCCAACGAAAATATGTTTGAGGCTTTAAGGGATGCTATTATCTTTACTTCTCTTGTAATATTCATATTCTTAGCAGACTTAAGGATGACCCTGATATCCGCTATGTCTATACCCTTTGTTTACGCTGCCACCATAGGAGTGATGTGGATATTGGGCATTGAGTTTAACCTTATCACGCTAACAGCTATCATATTAGCTCTTGGTATGCTTGTGGACGATGCAATCGTCATACTTGAAAACATAGAAAGACACTATGTAGAGCTAAAAGAAAGCCCTTTGCAAGCAGCTATAAATGGTACAAAAGAGGTTATGCTTGTGGTGTTTGCTGGAACTCTTTCTACTTCAATAGTACTATTACCACTTTTATTTGTGGGAAGCTATCCAGAGCGCATATTTAGACCGCTGGCTGGCACCCTTATAATAGCCGTGCTTGTATCTTACATAGTCTCAATTACTTTTATACCCATTGTAAGTATGAGATTTTTAAAGCATGAAACTAAAAAGACAAAATTTGAAGAGACTATAAACAACATTGTGGAAAAGGTATTAAACCCTCTCAAAAGTTTCTATACATCTTGGAATATGCTCATGATAAACAACAAAATAGCCATGAGAGTTTTTATGGTTTTAGCGATTTTACTATTTGTAGTATCTTTAAGAGATATAATGCCCCTTGAAGGAAGGGACCTTATGCCCCCTATGGATACTGGTATTGCCATAGGTAAGATTACATTTTATCCAAACACATCCATATACAAAGTAAACGATGAGGTAAGGAAGATAGAAAAATACATTTATAGCTTAAAATCCAACGGTAAACCCGTAACAGAGACTATATCCACCGCTATAGGCACAGAACCTGGTGTTTTTACCGTGGGAGGAGGCACCCCTTATCAAGCAAGCATTACAATTCACTTTGTAAATAGATTTAAACGCAAGAAAACCCTTTGGGATTTAGAGCACGAGATAAGAGAGTATATTCATACGCTACCAGACATTCAATATGCAAATGTTTACGATTATGGAGCCACCGCTGTTTCTTCTATAAGTGCAAATTTTGATACCACGCTGTTTAGTCCATCTTTGGAAGATTTAAACAAAGCTGGAAACGAGGTATTAAAAGCTGTAAAACATACAAAAGGTCTCAAATCTTATTCACGCTCTTGGACGATGGATGCCTTAGAATACGATTTTAAAATAGACAAACAAAAATGCGCTTTTTATCATACCACGCCTTTTTCAGTGGCCTCCCAAGTAGCTCAGGGATTAAGTGGCGTGGTGTCCTCCGTGTTTACAGTCCCCAATCAAACTGGATATCTTATAAGGGTAATATCTTATAAAACCGATAGAAACAAGATAGATAAGTTTAAATCTTATCCTATTAAAACACCAATGGGTTTTATACCCTTAGAGGCTTTTGGAACATTTACAATAAGCCATCAACCTACTCTTATCACAAGGCAAGCGATGGAATACACGCTTGATATATATGGATATAGAGCCAAATATCCCATCACTCATATCATGGATAGTTTTTATAGGGAAATGAAAAAACTACACATAAAGCTTCCACCAGATGTAAAGATGGAGCAAACTGGGGATATATCCATGATGACAGAAGCCATGGGGCGCATGGCAAAGGCTATAGGAATAGGTATAGTACTGCTTTATCTTGTGCTTGTGCCTACTTTTGGTTCTTGGCGTTCACCTTTGGCTATCATACTAGCTATACCCCTTGGAGCCATAGGTGGTGCTTGGGCACTTTTAATAATGAATAAGCACGGGTCTTTGCCTGCTATTATGGGTTTTGTACTTTTAGGAAGCATTATTGTTAAAAACTCAATACTTTTGATAGATTTTATCCAAGAGCGGGAAAAAGAAGGCATGAGCTTAAAAGAAGCTATAAAAGAAAGCATAAGGCTTCGCACAAGACCAGTACTTATGACTGCTTTTGGTACGGCGGTGGGTATGATTCCCATAGCTCTTGAATGGGCTATAGGTCTTGAAAGGCTCGCTCCTTTGGCGGCTGTTGCCATTGGCGGTCTTATAGCGGGTACATTTTTAAGCCTTGTGTATGTGCCTACGTTTTACTATCTTTTAGCCAACAAAGAGGGTAAAAATGAGACCTAAGATACCGCTTATTCTAAATATGCTTTTTTGTGTATTGGCATTTTTTGAAGCTTTTACTAAAAATGTAAGAGAAAGGGTTTTTGATTACATGCATATAGTAGACTACTACGCTGGATATGTGTTTTTGGGGCTTTACTTTATACCTATTTTGATTATCTTTATCAATCTAAAAGCTAAAAAATTTCCATTGGGGATTTTGCTTGGGATAGCTGGGCTTATAATGAGCTTATTTATATCTATTGTAAAAGCAGATAATCTTGGGGATTTTATTGTGAAATATCACCCATACATCTATGTATTGCCTATGCTTATTATATCTGTTAGTTTAAAAGCTTTTAATAAAAAATTTGCTATCTTGGGTGTGATTATAACATCTATATACACGGGGCTTTTGATAAAATATCTTGGATATCCGCATCATATAAACATAGGTTTTAACTTTTATACAAAACTATCTATCTTATATATTTTTATAATCCTAACAGAGATTATTTATATGAAAACTTATATAAAAGCCATTAAACTCAATGCAAGATAAAATATATTTTCTTATAAAGTACACGATAGCCATATTTGCCATACTAAATCCTTTTGCAGCAATGCCAGTACTTATAAGTCTCACAAACAAGTACTCTAAAAGCGATAGGTTTTACGTAGTAAGAGCATCTTCAATGTATGCTGGATTTATACTCATATTTTTCTTATTTTTCGGAGACATCCTTTTTGAAATATTTGGCATAAGTCTTGGAGCTTTTCAGATAGGAGGAGGCATTATACTGATTTTTATATCTATACACATGATATTTGGTCAGCCCCATAAGGAGCGTATATCCCAAGAAGAGATAGAGCAAGCCCAAGACAAAGACAACATAGCTCTTGTACCTTTAGCAACTCCTCTTTTGGCAGGACCTGGTGCTATAAGCACAGTAATCACGATGGTATCATCCAACAACAGCATATCCGCACATGTATTTTTCTTAATAGCTATAACACTTGCTTGCTTTGGTGTATTTTTAGTGCTCATCTGGTCAGAGCAGATAATGAAAATCATCGGAAAAACCGGCGTAAACATAGTATCAAGGCTTATGGGCATCCTTTTAATGGCTTTGTCTATGCAGTTTATAATAAACGGACTAAAAGCTTCATTTCCCATTTTAGTTAGTAAATTATAACATTAACTTATCATATAGTTTTTGCTATAATATATTTATGAGAAAATTATCATCGCTTGAGAAGATTCAATACGCTAATATACTTTCCATAGCAATATTTGCAATTTCTCTAATAGTAGAGATTTACCAGTATGGTTTGTTTGATGTGGCAAGGGTTTTAAACATTTTTAACTTTTTAGCAGCGTGGTTTATCTTTATAAATATAAGGAAAATACAATCGTTTATAAAAGACACTGCTAGTGTATTAGAAGATGCTTCTAACGGTGAGCTAACAAATAGAATAACTACTCATGATGCTGGAGAGTTAGAGCTATTAAGAGAAAGTGTTAACAATTTGCTAAATCAAATAGAAAGTTTTATTGTGGATCTAACAAACATAATAAAAGCTGCGTCTAGCAAAAATACCGATATAAAAATAAACGAGTCTATATTCAAAGGCAGTTTTTCTGAAGTAGCTAAAGGATTTAGAGAGCTATTAAATTTGATAGACGAAAACGAAAGATTTATGGAGAGAGCAAAGTTTTCTCAGGAACTTTCTAAAATAGGTGGAGGGATATCTTCAAATCTAAAGCTAATAGAAAAAGATATAAAGAATATTTTTAACAAATTAAACGTTATAAAAGAGCAAAGTACTCAAACTTCTCAACTTTCAAAAGATGCCACAAAAGATGTAGAAGACGTAGTAAAAGATTTACAAAATATTTTGGAAGACATAAGAAATTCAAATGAATCTATACAGATGCTTATTGCAAAAACAGAGAATATAACTAAGATACTAGCTACTATCAGAGAGATTGCAGATCAAACTAATATGCTATCTTTGAATGCAGCTATAGAAGCTGCGCGTGCCGGTGAGCAAGGGAGAGGTTTTGCAGTGGTGGCTGATGAAGTAAGGAAGCTTTCTACAAAAACCCAAAAAGCTACAGATGATATTGCAAAAGTTATAACAGAGCTTCAGGTTTACAACAAAGAAGCCAGTACCCGTATAGATGAAATGATAAAAAGTGCTTCTCTTTCCACAAAATCAATAGATAAACTAAAATACGTAATAGAAGAATTTGACAAATCTGCAGAGTATAACGCTAACCTTGTTATGTACTTATCTGATGTTGCTGGCATGCTTTCTAAGAAAATTAGTCATATTATATTTAAGCATCAAACCTTTACATCCGTTTACATCAATAAGCTTAACTTTGAACCCAAAGATGAAAATAGTTGTGAATGTGGTATATGGTATAACTCAGAAGATGCTAATAGATTTAGAAAGTATTCTGAGTTTAATACTATTGGTGAGCTTCACAGAGAATTTCATAATTTAGTATTTAATATAGTAGACAAAATAAGTGCTGGTGAAGATTTGTTTAATTACAAAGACGCAATTGTGGATACGCTTGTTAAACTGGAAGATTTGAGTAAACAAATGTTTGACTATACTGATAGATTGGCAGAAAATGAAGAAAAGGAAATGCTTATCGGTGGGCAAGTATAAGTATTATAGTGGCTTTTTAGATAAAAATGAATTATATTATTAGTAGGTGTTGTTTATGCTAACAGATGAGCAGATAAACGAGCTTAAGAATATGCTAATGGAGCAAAGAAAAGCTATTATAGAAAGGTTAGAAAAGCAGATAGACGATGTAGAAGATGTAACTTTTTCCGGTGGGGATGAGTTGGATAGGGGTGGACTTGAAGGCTCTAGGCTTTTAAGATATAGAACCACAGACAGAGAAACAAAATTGCTCAAAAAGATTGAATATACGCTGGCTAAGATAGAGAATGGTACTTACGGATACTGTGAAATATGTGGAGCAGAAATACCCTATGAAAGGCTTAAAGCTAGGCCTGTTACAAGCATGTGTATAAAGTGTAAAGAGTTAGAAGAGGAGAATGAAGATGGATAATTGGATGTTTCCGCGTATCAAGAATTTACCGCCATATGTATTTGCTGTTGTAAACGAGCTTAAAACAAATATGCGGAAAAATAACGAAGACGTTATAGACCTTGGCATGGGAAACCCGGATTTGGCACCAAGCCAAGAAGTTATAGATAAACTGTGTGAAACCGCCAAAAAGCCTAATGTACACGGTTATTCAGCGTCAAAGGGAATACCAGGTTTAAGGAGGGCTATAGCAAATTTCTATAAAAAAAGATACGACGTGGATTTGGATAAAGATAGAGAAGTAGTAATGACTATGGGAGCAAAAGAAGGATATTCTCATCTTATGCTTGCTATGTTGTCGCCCGGTGATAGCATAGTGGTTAGCAACCCTACGTACCCAATTCATTATTATGCACCCATTATAAGCGGTGGAAATGTTATAAGTATAAATATAGAAGAGCCAGATGCAGAAGATTTTGAAAACAAATATCTTGAAAACCTTTACAATCTTGTTAAAAATAGTCTAAAAAAACCTTTGGCAATAGTTTTGAGTTTTCCCCACAACCCCACAACAGCTACCGTAAGTATTGAGTTTTTTAAAGAAGTAGTAGCTTTTGCAAAATCAAAAGACATTTGGCTTATACACGATTTTGCATATGCTGATCTTGGATACGATGGGTACACACCGCCTTCCATACTTCAAGTGGAAGGAGCCAAAGACATTGCTGTAGAGCTTTACTCTATGTCAAAAGGTTTTTCTATGGCAGGTTGGCGTGTGGCTTTTATGGTAGGTAACGAAATACTTGTTAAAAATCTTGTACATCTTAAAAGCTACTTAGACTATGGACTTTTTACACCTATACAAGTCGCTTCTATAAAGGCATTAGATGGAGATTATTCTTTTGTTGAGAAAAACAGGGATATATACAAAAAAAGAAGAGATGTATTGGTGAATGGCTTAAACGACATGGGATGGCATGTAAAACCACCAAGAGCAGGTATGTTTGTATGGGCTAGAATACCATCTTCTATTAATATGAACTCCTTAGATTTTTCTATGTTTTTGTTAAAAGAAGCAAAGGTGGCAGTGTCTCCAGGCGTTGGATTTGGAGAAATGGGAGAAGGGTATGTAAGGTTTGCGCTGGTGGAAAACGAAAAACGTATAAGGCAGGCTCTTAAAAATATGAAAAAAGTTTTAGCCAATCAACTTAAACTTAGTGCATAATATATGTATATAGTCCAAATACCGCCTGCTGAGGAATGGACACATCATAACGGCGGGATAAAAATACCTCAGCCCGAACCAGTTAAATTGGTTTTGGTGTTAAAGGTAGGTTTATGCTAGTAAATTCTGTTAAAAACTTAAAACAAGATGATGTAAAGATATTCTTGGTAGAAGGCACGTCTTTAAAGCTTTTAGAAGATGCTTTAAAAGATTTTAAGAGTCTAAAACCAAAAGTAGAGAAGATGATGGAAATAGAAAGATTCAAAGGTAAAAAAGGAGAATCTATAAAATTAATAGAGCCTTTGATGTACATTTTCTCCCTGGGAGAACCTGATAAAATTACAGAAGACACTTATAGAGAAGTAGCTGCTAAGATAAGCGCAAGACTCAAAAAAGATAAGATAGGTAAGGCTGTAGTAATAGCAGATGTAAAATACTCTAAAACTATAACAGAAGGTCTTATACTTGGGGTTTACGATTTTGACAAGTATAGAACCAAAGACAAAGAAGATAGATTTGATGTAGAGGCCATAGACATATTAAATGGTAATCAAAAAGATATAAAACTTGGTAGTATTGTAGCTGATGCTCAAATATTTTCAAGAAATTTAGTAAACGAACCAGGTTGTGTTATAAATCCTATAACCCTTGCAAATATAGCAAAAGAAGAGTGTGAAAAAGTAGGTTTAGAGGTGCATGTATACGATGAAAAATGGATTCAAGAACAAGGTATGAACGGTCTTTGGATGGTAGGCAAAGGTTCAGAAACTCCACCTAGGTTTATACATATCATATATAAGCCAAAGAAGAATAAGAAAAAATCTAAAAAAATAGCAATAGTTGGTAAAGGCCTTACTTTTGATAGTGGTGGTCTTAATATAAAGACCGGAGATTATATGAGAACCATGAAACTCGATAAATCTGGGGCTTGTAATACTATAGCTATTATGAGGGCTATAGCAAAGTTAGAGCCAGATATAGAAGTGCATGGTTTTATAGGTGCTGCCGAGAACATGCCAGATGGCAAAGCTTATAGACCGGACGATATAATAGTTTTTAGAAACGGTAAAACGGCTGAAATAGACAACACAGATGCAGAAGGTAGGGTTACTTTAGCAGATGTATTGTCTTACGCTTCAGAGCAAAAACCAGATATTATAATAGATATGGCTACATTAACAGGAGCTTGTGTGGTAGCTCTTGGTGAGTTTACCGCTGGGCTTTTTACAAACGATCAAGCTCTTGCCGATACATTGATAAATATATCCAAGATAACTGGCGAAAGATTGTGGCAACTACCGTTAGATGATGAAAATTTAAGAGAAAAGATAAAGTCTCCTGTGGCTGACATCAAAAATACAGGGGGTAGATATGGTGGTGCTATAACAGCCGCTATGTTTTTACAAGAATTTGTAGCAGACGGTATAAAATGGGCTCATCTTGACATTGCAGGACCAGCATTTACAGAGAAAGAATACAAATACTACTCAAAAGGTGGCACGGGATTTGGTGTAAGGACGCTAATAGACTATATCCTAAACGCAAAATGATAATCATAGTAGGAAATGGCCCAGCGGCAGTAAGTGCCGTTGAGGCCATAAGAAGCGTTGATAAAGATGTACCTGTAAAAATATTTTCCTCTGAGCCATTTCCAGCTTATGCTCCAAACTGCATGGAAAATGTTGTAAGAGAGGATATCTCAGAGGAAGCTCTTTTTTTCAAGGGCGGCTTTCAGTTTTACAAGAAATACAACGTTGAATTTGTACCAAACACACCAATAGAAGAGATAGACCCTATAAGCAAGATTGTAAAAGCTAAAAACGGAGAAACGTATAAGTACGATAAATGTCTTGTAGCAATCGGTGCTTACTCTTTTATACCACCTATAGAGGGTGTAGGTTTAGAGGGTGTGTATAGTGCTAAAAGTTTATCAGATGTTTATAAAATAAAAGATTATATGAAGAATAACGAAATAAGAGATATAGTAATAGTAGGGGCAGGGCCCATAGGCGTAGAAGATGCTCAAACGCTTTTACATATGGGCTATAATGTTCACGTTATAGAAATATTTGATAGGATACTACCAAGAATGCTTGATCATCAAATGTCATACATATATCAGCAAGCTCTAGAAAAAGACGGTATAAAATTTTATACAGGTCATCAGCTTTTAGCTATAAGAGGTAAAGACGGAAAAGTAGACTCAGTTTTGGTAAAAAGCTTATCAAAAGATAGCACTTTTGAAATAAAAGCTAAGATGGTCATTATGTCTGTGGGTGTAAGACCAAGCATAAATATAGTAAAAAATGTGGATGTGCATAAAGAAAAGGATAGGATAGTGGGTGGCATACTTACAAACGAGCATCAAGAAACCTCTATGAGTGATTTATATGCTGCTGGTGATATATGCTCTAGCGTAGATATATGGGGTCATCATAGATGGATAGCCTTGTTTCCCGCTGCTGTGCAAGAGGGTTATGTGGCTGGCTTTAACATGGTGGGTAAAAAAGTGATAAACACTGGGAGCGTAGATTACAACGCTGTTAAAACCAAAAAAGTTACCGCTGGTTCTGGTGGGCTTTTTGAGGATGCGGATAAAGCTTTAACATTTGAAAAAGACGGTGTTTTCTTTAAGATTTTTATAAAAAATGACATGGTGTATGGTTATCAATTTGTAGGTCATAAAAGCCCATTGAAACTAAACCCTAAAAATAGATTCTTAACACCAAAAAATATAAACATGGGAGGTCTTGGGCTAGAGTCCTCCGGTATTTTGATACATCATTTTATGAGAACCAAACGACCTTTAACACGTTTTGATATAGAATCCATAAAGCTTGGCAATCTAAGAGCGCTTTCTAACCCATCCCAAGATATACCACTTTGGGTATAGTATGGAAAATATAAAAGCTATAAGAGGTTTTGATGACATATTTTTTGATGAGGCAAAAAAGTTTAGATATATAACAGATATTTTTAGGCAGCTTTTCAAAAGCTACAATTTTGAAGAAATAATCCTTCCTGTAGTAGAATACAAGGAGCTTTTTGATAGAAGCGTAGGAGAGATTACGGATATAGTTCAAAAGGAGATGTTTGTTTTTGAGGACAAGAGTAAAAGAATATTGGCACTTAGGCCAGAAGGTACAGCGGGGGTAGTAAGGTCTGTTATAGAAAATGGTCTTCTTTACAAAAAACCATTTCTAAAATTTTTCTACGAAGGGCCTATGTTTAGATACGAAAGGCCTCAATCTGGCAGAAAACGTCAATTTCACCAAATAGGTTGCGAAGTGCTTGGTTTAGAAGACCCAGCTTTAGACTTTGAAGTGATTAATCTTTGTTTTGAGGCTTTTAAAAGACTAAACATAGATATAACC
This sequence comes from Hydrogenobaculum acidophilum, assembly GCF_054656715.1. NCBI lineage: Bacteria > Pseudomonadati > Aquificota > Aquificia > Aquificales > Aquificaceae > Hydrogenobaculum > Hydrogenobaculum acidophilum. Next base: position 39,633 of record NZ_BAAHXP010000011.1, on the reverse strand, counting down.
CTTGAGATAAATTCAATAGGCTGTCAAATTTGTAGACCAAAGTATAGAGAAGCTCTAACCGGATACCTTAAAGATATTGAGGGACTTTGTAAAGATTGTGAAGAGAGACGTTTTAAAAATCCTTTGAGGGTGCTTGACTGTAAAGTAGATACATGCAAAGAACTCACCAAAGAAGCTCCTACAATGTTAGATTATTTATGTGAGGATTGTGCCAATCATTATAAAAGCTTAAAAACTTATTTAGATATATTCAACATACCTTACAAAGAAAACCAAAGGCTCGTAAGAGGGCTTGATTATTATACAAAAACTGTGTTTGAATTTGTAAAAGATGGCCTCACGCTCTTGGCTGGTGGGAGATACGATAACCTTGTAGAAAGCTTGGGTGGACCAAAAACCCCAGCCATTGGCTTTGCCGCTGGCATAGAGCGTATCATGCTTTTTATAGAACCTAAAAAAGAAGAACCTTTATATGCGGTTATATATATTGAAGATACAAAGCTAGAAGCCATAAAAGTTGCTAACGAGCTAAGAGAAAAAGGTAAAAAAGTAGAAATCATATTAAAAGGTTCAAATTTAAAGAAAAAATTAGAAATAGCCGATAAAATTGGTGCTTCTTTTGGCATAATAATAGGACCAGATGAGCTTAAAAAGGGTATTTATATATTGAAAAATATGTCTACAAAAGAGCAAAAGGAAATAAAAAACCTAGATGATATATAGTATATAAATTCGATAAGGATATTTTAACAGGTAAACCCTCAGAAAATTTATTATAATATTTGCTATGAAAAGGATTAAAAGTGTACTTTTCATAATCTTTTTTGTTATAAGCTTTTATGCTAAAGATATGTATGCAGAGCCAGTTATCCAAACACATCAGTATAATTACTGTTTTAAACAAGCGGCAATGCATTATGGAGTAAACGTGAAGCTTCTTTATGCCATAGCAAAGGTAGAGAGCGATTTTAACCCGTATGCTATAAACGTAAACGAAGATGGTAGAAGCATAAAGGAGTATTATCCAGAGAATAAATATCAGGCTAAAATAGTATTGAATTATTTGCTTAGCCATGGATATAACTTTGACGTAGGAATAGCGCAAATAAATATAATAAACATAAAAAGATGGGGTTTAGACCCCTATAGCCTGTTAGATCCTTGTTACAACTTAGATGTATCTGCTAGATTATTGAAAAATCTCATAGATAGGTATGGGCTTAGCTGGCAAGCTATCTGGCATTACAACGGTAGACCTTCTTATGCTTACAAAGTATACCATGCTTTAATTTGGCTTCGAAATCATGATATTTACGCTACTTCTTATCAAAATCCATAAAAATTTTAGAGGGTGTGGCGCCCTTCTGCCCTAAATATTTACCTTTGTAAACTTTATGAGGTGTTTCGTCAAGTTTGGCAAAAACAAGTTGACATATTCTCATACCAGAATATAATTTTATGGGATATTTGTTGGCGTTGTAAAGCTCTAAAGTAATCTGACCTTCAAATCCAGCATCTACCCAACCAGCATTTTCTATAAAAAGCCCTAAACGACCCAAAGAACTTCTTCCTTCTACAAAAGCTGTTATAAATTCAGGCAGTTTTATATATTCTATAGTAGATGCCAATAAGAATTCACCAGGATTTATTATGAAATATTCTTCAAAAACTTTTGTCTTTGCTTGTATAGGGCTTTTAATATCTATAATGTTTAAATCTTCATAAAAAGCAATGGAGTTGCCGAGCCTTAAATCTAAAGAAGAACACTGCAAAGAAGACTCTTCAAAAGGCTCTACTATTATTTGCGAAGTCCTTATATAATTCAAGATAGTTTTATCGCTTAGTATCAAGTTTTCTCCTTAGTAGGTATTTTTGATTTAGATTTTTTCTGCTTAGACTTCGATTTTGTAATATCATCTTTGAATACAATCTTGAAAACCTCATCCAAGTGGTCTACAAAATGAAATTGCATTTTATCTTTTACATAATCTGGTAAATCTTCCATGACTTCTACCTTGTTTTTAGATGGGAGTATAACTTCATATATGCCTGCTCTTTTTGCAGCAAGTATTTTTTCTTTTACCCCGCCTATAGGTAATACCCTTCCTCTTAAAGTAACCTCACCAGTCATAGCCACATCTAGCCTTACTGGTTTCTCGGCAAACACCGACAATATACCTGTAGCTATAGCTATTCCCGCAGATGGTCCATCTTTTGGCACAGCTCCCTCTGGAACGTGTATGTGTATATCGTATTTTGAAAATAAAGAACTATCTATGTTGTACTGCTCTGCTTTTGATTTTATATAAGAAAGAGCAGCCTGAGCAGATTCTTTCATCACATCTCCTAAGGAACCTGTTAATATTAAAGCGCCTTTTCCTTTTAGTTTGGTAACTTCTATATACATTATCTCACCGCCAACTTCTGTCCAAGCAAGACCTGTAACTAAACCTATAGCCTGTTCAAGCTCTTCTTTTTCCCTTATGATGCGAGGCACACCTAGAAGTTCTTTTATAGAAGCCTTATCTACTATAAAAGGAGGTTTTTGTCCTTTTAACTTTTTAACAGCTAGTTTCCTAAGTATTGAAGAGAGTTTTTGTTTTAGGTTTCTAACGCCGGCTTCTCTTGTATAGCTTCTTATAACTTCTAATATAGCCTCGTCTTCTATCTTTACCTCTGATTCTTTAAAACCGTGGTCTTTTATAATAGTTGGAAGCAAATGATTTTTTGCTATATGAAGCTTTTCTTCCTCAGAATATCCAGAAAGGTACAAAACCTCCATTCTATCTAAAAGAGGTTGAGGTATAGTATCTACTCTGTTGCCAGTAGCCACAAAAAGCACTTCTGAAAGGTCAAAAGGATGCCCTATGTAAAGGTCCGTAAAATTTTTGTTTTGCTCTGGGTCCAATACTTCTAATAGTGCTGCTGCTGGATCTCCTTGGAAAGAGACAGAAAGCTTGTCAATCTCGTCAAGCATGATAAGTGGGTTTTTAACACCAGCTTGCTTAATGGCTTGGATTATGCGACCTGGCATAGCTCCTACGTATGTTCTTCTATGTCCTCTTATCTCCGCCTCATCTCTTATACCACCCAAGGCTATTCTCACAAACTTTCTTCCTGTAGCCTTTGCTATAGATTGCCCTAAAGATGTCTTACCTACACCAGGTGGTCCAATAAAACAAAGTATAGTGGCCTTAGAACCTTTTCCTTTGGTTAGCTTCCTGACCGACAAATATTCTATAATGCGCTCTTTTATTTTCTCCAAATCATAGTGGTCTTTATCTAAAAGTTTTTGGGCTTTTTCTATATCAAAAATATCTTTTGTTTTCTTGTCCCATGGTAATTCAAATATCCAGTCAAGCCAAGTTCTTATAACAGTACCCTCAGCAGATTCTGGATACATTTTTGCTAATCTATTTATTTGTTTTTCTACATCAGCTTTTACAGTTTTTGGAGCCCTTAACTTTTTTAACTTTTCTAAATATTCTTTTGCTTCGGCTTGTCTGTCATCACCTTCGCCAAGCTCTTCTTGTATAGCTTTCATCTGCTGTCTCAGATAATACTCTTTTTGCTCTTTTTCCATCTTTTCTCTAGCGCTATTTTTTATGCGATTTTGGAGTTCCAATATTCCAACTTCGGATAGCAACAAATCATGAACTTTCACCAACTTCTTTTTTAGATCTGTAATCTCCAATATCCTTTGTGCATCCTGAGCTTTTAAATCAAGGATAGAGGCTACAAGGTCTAAAAATTTATCAAGCTCTTCGGTTTCTCTTATAATGCTTATAAAATCTGGTATTATTTGTTTTCCAAGGTTAACAGCTTTTTCTATTAAGTCTTTTATAGAATTTACATACGCTTTTTCTTTTGGTGGTAAATCATCTATTTTTATTGTCTCTTCTTTTATCGGCATCACTTCAGCAACATATATGTTGTTTATCTTTTGGAGACCTTTTAATTCACCCTTTTCAATACCCTGAGCCAATATTTTTAACCTACCATCTTCTAATGGCACAGCTCTCAATATTTTTACTATAGTACCAATCCTGTAAACATCATCTAAAGAACTTGGCTCTTCTTGTTCTCTATCTTTTTGAAGCCCAAAAAACATAAACTTGTTATGTTTAAAAGCATCTTCTATAGCCCTAACAGAAAAAGGTCTTCCTACGAAAAGAGGAATAACCATTCCAGGAAATACCACTATGTCTCTTAAAGGCATAAAATTTAATTTCTCAATATTTTGAAGCTCTTGATCCATAACGCCTCCTTAAATTTAAGCTATTAGAGAATGCCAAATTTTTAAACCGTCTAAACCACCCAAAATATCTTCGGAAATACGTTCAGGATGTGGCATCATACCTACTACATTACCTAACTTATTACACACGCCTGCAATCGCATTTAGAGAGCCGTTTGGATTTTCCCCTTGATATCTAAATACTACTTGGTTGTTATCCTCTATCTCTTCGAGTATATCTTGCGGTGCGTAAAATCTGCCATCGTGGTGAGCTATAGGAAGAGTAATGATTTCTTTGTCTTCTATTTTTTTTGTAAAAGCTGTAGAAACATTTTCTACAGATAAATTTACCCTTTTACATATGAATTTATCGTTTTCATTTGGAAGAAGAGCTCCAGGCAAAAGCTTTAATTCCGTTAAAACCTGAAAACCATTGCATATTCCTAATACATATCTTCCTTTTGAAGCAAAGTTTACTATGGCTTCTGCTAAAGGCGTCTTGGAAGCCAAAGCACCAGGTCTTAGATAATCTCCAAAAGAAAATCCACCAGGCAATATAACCGCATCAAATCTATCAAGGTCTCTACTTGTATAATCTACCAACTCGGCATCTTCTTGAAGTATATCTTTCACTATATAGTAAGTATCGTAATCACAGTTAGACCCTGGAAATACGCAAATGCCTATTTTCATAATACCTCATAATCTTCTGTGAGTGGATTTATTATATAATCTTTTATCATTTTTTCAAGATTTTCTAAAGAGTCTGACTCTATTTCTATTACCTTTCCTATCCTAACATCTTTTACATCAAAACCAGCTTCGCTTAATACATCTTTTAAGGCTCTTCCTTGAGGGTCTAATATACCTTCTTTTGGCATTATGAGTACTTTTTTCTTCATGCTTTTATTATAATTCATTTTCTTATTTTTTACAATAAAAGCCTAAAACTTGATAACTTCGCTATACACCTTTCACAAGTTCTTTTTCTTTACACTTTGAACAAATACCGCATTCTTTACCATTGATAGGATTCATACAGCAAAAAGCCTTATCAAAAAGCTCCTTTATGAAATACTTATCAAAAACATCCTTTTTGCTCATACCAAGGAATGGTGTCTCTACTTTATAATCACCGTACATAGAAAAAAGATTGTTTATCGCTTTTATAAAATTTTCTGTGTTGTCTTTAAAAGCCACAAGACCCATGATGCCTATGGCGATATTTTTCACATCCATAGAGTAGGCATATTTCAAAGCACTTATAAGCAAATCCAAATTTCTAAAAGGTATTTCTACATCCTCATCTTCTATAAAATCCCTTTTGTTAAACTCCTCAGAAAAATCGTTTTGTATGGTCTTTATCTCAAGAGGTGCTATGTCTTTATAACGCTTTTCTATATAAGACAATATATCTTTTAAATGGTTTATCTCATCTTTTTCCCACTTAAAACCGCTTTTTACGTACAAAGGATATATAGAGTAAGATTTATTTATATAATAATTTAAAAGCGATATACTATCAAAACCTGAACTAACAAGTGTAATTACTTTCATAACATAAAACCTTGCACCCGAGACGGCAGGCTTACCGTTGCTTCCTTCCGGACCTGGCGGGGTTTACCCTGTCCCGTTGCAAGGCTGAAATATATTATAGCATAAATAAAATTTTAATGGTAAGATATTATGTTGATGAAAAAGCTAATCTTTTCTTTCTTAGCATGTTTTAGCATGTTGACAGCATATGGACAAAGCTTTTGCATAAGAGAAAAAGAAGGCACATTTATAGATGATCCTTATATAAAAGATTATACGATAAAATCTGTAGAAGATGCCTTTATAGAAGCTCATAAATCAATAGATTGCAGCGGTAAAAGCCCAAAAAATGTAATTTTAAAAATCACCAGCTTTAGTTCAATGCCTATAGGATATTCTATATACCAAAGAGCCAACAACTATATACTAAACTTTAGTATAGAGCTTGACATAGGTAAGAAAAAATACACATATTCTCAAAGTTCATATTACGCATTACCTAACGGAGGAGAAGGAGACTTACCAAAAAGACAAGCCTTTGAAGATGCTATGGATAGAATAAAAGACAACATAATATCAGATTTGCTAAGGCAATGACAAAAGACCAACGCTATATGAGGCTTGCTTTAGAAGAAGCCTATAAGTACAAAGGTCAGACACATCCTAATCCAGCGGTAGGAGCTTTGATAGTAAAAGATGATAAAATCATATCAATAGGCGCTCATCAGAAAGCCGGTACTGATCATGCTGAAATTGTGGCGCTTAAAAATGCCAAAGAAAGCGTAAAAGATGCCACCATGTATGTGACGTTAGAACCTTGTTCATTTCACGGTAAAACACCGCCATGTTGCCCTGCTATAATATCAAGCGGTATAAAAAGAGTCGTCATAGGCTCGGTGGACCCAAACCCGAAAGTCTCTGGGAAAGGTATAGAGTGGCTAAAATCTTCTGGTGTAGAAGTAGAAGTAGGTGTATTAAAAGAAGAATGTGATAAACTAAACGAAGATTTTTTTGTCTATATAACCAAAAAAAGGCCTTTTATAACGCTAAAATGCGCCATGTCTTTGGACGGAAAGCTTGCCAAAGGAAACGGAGAAAGTAAATGGATTAGCTCTCAAAAAGCAAGAGAGATATCTCATGTATACAGAAAACACTCAAGTGCAATATTAGTGGGCATAAACACCATTTTAAAAGACAATCCAGAACTCACGGTAAGGCTTGAGGGAAACACATATCAACCCTACAGTATCGTAATAGACCCAAATTTAGATATCCCTTACGATGCAAACATATTCAAAAAAGGATATGAAAAAATTATACTAATAACCTCTATAAGCATTAATAATGAAAAAAAGAATTATCTTGAATCTCTTGGTGTTATGCTTTTAAGATTGGAAAACTTTGATATAAAATCTATATTAAAAGCCCTATACGAGATAGATATAATGCACGTATTCGTAGAAGGTGGGGCTTACACGATATCAAGATTCTTAGAAGAAAACGCGTGGGACAAGATGGTTATTTTTAGAGGCTACAAGTTTATAGGAAAAGGCATAAGCCTTGATTTTGAAGGGGATTTTTCAAAGACCTATAAAGGAAATATTCAAAAAGTAGACGACACCACAGATTTATTGGAGATTTACAATGGATATATCTCTTTTTGATTACGAACTACCAGAAGAACTAATCGCCAAATATCCAGTGAACCCAAGACATAGCGCCAAATTGATGGTTTTGGATAGAAAAAACAACACTATAACTCACTCAACCTTTTGGCATATAGATGAGTTTTTAGAGGAAGGAGATTTGCTTATTTTCAACGATACAAAAGTATTACCAGCGAGGCTTTTAGGAAAGAAAAAAGGAATAGAGCATTCAAGTGTAGAAATACTTCTTTTAAGACATTTAGAAAACCAAAAATGGGAAGCTCTTGTGGGTGGTAAAAACATCAAACCTGGACTTACAGTGTCTATCTCCGATGATTTTGAAGCGATAATAGAATCCCAAATAGAAAAATCCAAGTTTTTAGTGCTTTTAGAAGCTAAAAACCAGACTCAGACAGATGCCATAAACAAGTACGGTAAAATACCTATACCACCTTATTTAGAAAGAGGCGAAGAGCCTATAGATAGAGAATTTTATCAAACGGTTTTTGCAAAAAAAGAGTTTTCAGTGGCAGCTCCTACAGCATCTTTGCACTTTTCTGAAGAGCTTTTAGAAAAGCTAAAGAAAAAAGTCAACATAGATTTTGTAACCCTTCACGTATCCTACGGGACTTTTAAACCAGTTACAGTAAACAATATAGAAGAGCATAAAGTAGATGAAGAGTATATAGAAGTATCTCAAGAGCTCATAGACAAGATAAAATCCACCAAGCAAAAAGGTAAAAAGGTAATAGCGGTGGGCACCACTGTTACAAGGGCTTTAGAAACCGCTGTGGATAAACCTTACTTTGGTTTTACAGACCTTTATATAAAACCAGGTTTTGAGTTTAGAGTCTTAGACGGTCTTATCACAAACTTTCATCTTCCAAAATCATCCCTTCTTATACTTGTTAGTGCTTTTTGCGAAATGAAAAACCCTAACGGTAGAGAATTTATACTAAAAGCCTACAAAGAGGCTATAAGAAACAAATACAGGTTTTATTCTTACGGAGATGGCATGCTTATACTTTAAAACTTTGGAGAGGTGGGAGAGAGAAAAATTGTATCAGAAGTGCACGTGATAAGTGTAGATCCGGAAGCTTGATACCAAGTAGAGGAATAACAAGTAAGTCCAAAAGAGTTTAGCTGATTAACTACAGCCCATACATAATTGTTGTCTATAACCGGAAAAGCAAGCGTATAAACTCCTTGCATTGGAGACACAGTACAACTTGTACCTGTACCATAACATCCAGTCTGAGCACCGCCATTACCCCAAGTATAGTATTGCCAAGTTTGCCCTTCGTTTGTATTTGCAAGCCAATGACCTATATAAGACATCAAAGCTGAGCAAGAAGCTACATTGTTAGAAGATGCAGCAGTATTCCAATCTGAAGCACTAGCACAATTTATAAAAGGATAAACACCAAAATCTTTGGCGTATTCATTTATACCTTTCACGAAAAGTTTTATCCTGAGGGATATTTTATTTTCTTCGGCATTAGCTCTTAGCGTCCTATATCCTATAAACGCAGCACCTAAAAAGAGCACAAAAGCGGTAAGCACCAATAAAAACTCTATAATCGAAAAGCCTTTATAGTGTGGTAAAACTTTCATATGCAAGTTAATAATATGATTGATATAATATAGCCACCGGGCGAAAAGCCCGGTAAATAATAAATTTAGATATTAGAAGTAGTTTACTGTGTTAGAACCAGATACAAGCACTGGTTGAGAAGTGCAACTAATTACCGAAGAGCCAGAATAGTTTGTAGAAGGCACAGCGGCACAGGTTACACCATATGCGTTTGCTTGATTTAGTATAGACTGGACATAGCTGTTGTCTATAGGAGCTGTTGTGAAAGTGTAATATCCTTGCGTTATGGACACACCAGAAGCTGCACCGTTGTTAGCAGTAGCGGCTGTACCTGCTCCAACCGCTCCAGTATATCCAGTATATGTCCATATATTTGTAGTATCTGGACCTATTGTCACAAAGCTACCAATATATTGTTCTAAGGCTGCACAGGAAGCTATATTGTTTGATGGGGCTGTTCCTGTAGTCCAATCGTTTGGACTTGCACATTTAACATAAGGGTATGCATTATAAAAATCCTTTGAATAGTTTCTAAGCCCTGTGGCGAACAATTTAAATCTATTTGCTATTTGTGTTTCATCACCATTTGCCTTTAGTGTCCTATAGCCTATAAAAGCTGCCCCCAAGAAGATGACGAACGCCGTCAATACGAGCAAAAACTCGATAATTGAAAATCCCCCAGAACTTCTTGACCACCTTGCTGGTCTTTTCACGTTTTCCATACAAAAACCTCCTAATGGTATATATAATAAATTATAATACACTATTATATGTTTTCAATGATTTTTTAGAAGTTCATCCATTTTAATAGCAACATCTCTTATCTCCCATTGTGCTCCTTTTTCTATACGTTTACTTATAAAATCCTGTAAATGAGGTATTGGTGCAGATAAGACTATGTTTGTCTTCTGACCATGAGGTAAGATAAATCTAGCATCTTCTGCTGGTATTCCCATATTTACAAGGTCTATATAGGCATCTTCCGAAGTTTTTACAGCTTTTAAGAAAATCTCAAGAGCCTCTTTGTTTGAGCTTATACTTGGCGGTGTTATCATCATGTCGGGTCTAGGTAAATCTTTTTTCTTTGGAAATTGCAATACATACCTTTGAGAGCGCTGGGAAAAATTTAAAAAAGTATGTCTTACAAGCTGATGTGTCATAACCCTTGATATGTTTTCAAGATAAAATACCGCGTATCCATAGTATTCCCTAGATATATAAACTAGCGTCACGTTGTCGTTTTTATCAACGAAAGCTGGATTCAAAGCGTTTTGATTTAGGTCTATAATCTCTTCTATAGCTTTTTCTCTTTCTTCTTCGCTTAAATCTTCTAAATAATGCCTTAGACTAAAGCCTATAACATCTGGTGTCTCTTCGTTCCAATAAGTTTTAAAATACTTCGCCGCTAAGTAGATAGCCTTTTCTTTGTCTATTTTTTTATATGTAAAAGCATGAGAAAATACGGAAAAATGCTTATAAGAACAAAGCCTTAAAAGAAAATCCTTCGTTTCTTTTCTTTGAGTTATCTTAGACTCTTGTAGAAGCTCATCTAAACTTTTTTTCGTATAACAAACCCTAGCACCAAGAGCACACAACCAAGCTATATTTGCAAAATCTCTAGTCGATGCTATATCTTTAATCCTCATTAAATCTATTATAAGCTAACTAATATTTCAACTAATGAAAAAATTTTATATTTTTGATATAATATTAAAATATGAAATTGGCTGGTAAAACTGCTTTGATAACAGGCTCTAACAGAGGTATTGGAAAAGCTATCGCTCAAAAGCTTGCAGAAAATGGAGCAGATGTTATAATAACAGCCCCTGTCAAAAGCGATGCAGAAGAGACGGCAAGTGAGATAAAAACCAGATACAACGTTAAAACTTACGCTTTTGAATTAAACTTGTTAGATATAACGTCTATAGAAAATACTATAAAGGCAATAGAAGAAACAGCCACAGTAGATATTTTGGTAAATAATGCAGGTATTACAAAGGATAATCTTTTTATAAGGATGAAAAAAGAAGATTGGGAAGATGTTATAAAGGTAAATTTCACTTCGATATTTTATATAACTCAGCCCATTGTTAAGCAAATGATTAAAAAGCGTTGGGGTCGCATTATAAATATATCATCAGTAGTTGGTATAATGGGTAATGCAGGACAAACGAATTATTCTGCTACAAAAGCAGCTATTATAGGATTTACAAAATCCTTGGCAAAAGAGGTAGGCTCTAGAGGTATTACAGTAAATGCGGTAGCCCCTGGTTTTATTGATACTCCTATGACTCAAAGTTTACCAGATGATATAAAAGAAGCTTATAAAAAGCAGATTCCTTTAGGAAGGTTTGGTTTACCAGAAGATGTTGCGAATGCTGTGTTATTCTTGGCTTCCGAAGAAGCATCTTATATAACAGGTGAAGTAATAAACGTAAACGGTGGTATGTTGTAAAATTTAAATATCTTTATCTAAAGGAGGCATTTATGGACAGAGAACAAAGAATCAAAGAGATAATAGCGGATCAGCTTGGAGTAGAAGTTGATAAGCTTACTCCAGATGCAAAGTTTGTGGAAGATTTGGGCGCTGATTCCCTCGACGTTGTGGAGCTTATCATGAGTTTTGAAGAAGAGTTTAATATAGAGATACCAGATGAGGATGCTGAAAAGATAAAAACAGTAGGCGATGTCATAAACTATCTAAATGAAAAGTTAAAATGAGAAGAGTAGTTATAACAGGCATAGGCGTTGTATCACCGATAGGTAAAAATGTATCGGATTTTTGGGAAAATCTAGTGTCTGGTAAAAGCGGTATAGATACTATATCTTCCTTTGACCCAGATAGATATGGTCTAACAGTCAAAATAGCAGCTGAAGTGAAAAACTTCAACCCAGAAGATTATTTTGATAAAAAAGACGCTCAAAAGCTATCCGACTTTATAAAGTTTGCCTATGCAGCTGCTATGGAAGCTATAAAAGATGCAAACCTAGAAAATTCTAATATAGATAAAGATAGAGTTGGTGTAATAGTGGGAACTGGTATAGGCGGGTTGAAAGATATAGAAGAGCAAAACGAAACTATAAATGAAAAAGGTGCAAGAAGGGTTTCCCCATTCTTCATACCTTATGGTATTGCCAATATGGCTTCTGGTGTTATAGCTATAAAATATGGATTTAGAGGACCAAATTACTGTGTTGTATCCGCTTGTGCTACGGGAAATCACTCTATAGGTGATGCTTTTAGAATCATACAAAGAGGTGACGCTGATATTATGATAGCCGGTGGTACTGAAAGCGCTATTACTCCCTTAGGCGTAGCTGGTTTTGCGTCTATGAAAGCACTATCTACTAGGAATGATGAGCCACAAAAAGCATCAAGACCTTTTGATAGCCAAAGAGATGGTTTTGTAATGGGAGAAGGAGCTGGAATACTGGTATTAGAAGAGTATGAGCATGCTATAAAAAGAGGAGCAAAAATATACGCTGAGATAAAAGGATACGCCGCTACAGATGATGCTTTTCACGTAACCGCACCTTGTACAGATGGCGAAGGAGCTGCTATGTGCATGAGGCTAGCTTTAAGAGATGCTTCTTTGAATCCAGAAGATATAGATTATATAAACGCTCATGGCACATCTACACCTTTAAACGATAAAATAGAAACTATAGCCATAAAAAAGGTTTTCAAAGATCATGCTTACAAGTTAAAGATAAGCTCCAACAAATCCATGATAGGGCATCTTCTTGGAGCAGCTTCTGCGGTAGAGGCTGTGGCGTCTGTTAAAACCATAGAAACTGGCATAATACCGCCTACTATAAACCTTGAAAATCCTGACCCAGAATGTGATTTAGACTATGTTCCTAACAAAGCTATCAAGCAAAATGTAAAATATGTCTTGTCAAATTCTTTTGGTTTCGGAGGCACAAATTCTTGTATAATTCTTGGCAAGATTGAATAAATTCTTATTAAATGGAGAGTTTTGAGCTTTTAGAAGAAAAAATTGGTTATAAGTTTAAAAATCCAAGCATAGTTAAAAAAGCTTTTACCCATATATCCTTTTCTAAAAGCTCAGAAAACTATGAGGTTTTGGAGTTCTTGGGAGATGCTCTTGTAAATTTTATTACTGTAAATATACTTGTGGAAGCTTTTCCAAATAAAAAAGAAGGTGAACTTTCTCAGCTAAAATCTTTTTTGATAAGCGAAGAGTTTTTATCTAGTTTAGCCAAATCCTTCAACTTTGATAAATATATACTTATAAGCAAAGGAGAAGAGATAAAAGGCTCCAACAAAAACCCTTCTATCCTCTGCGATGTATTTGAAGCTTTTTGGGCAGCTATATACATAGACAGTGGGTATGATTGTAAATTGGTAAAAGAATTATTTGAAAAACATTTTAAAAGCAAAATACTTGAGCTTGTTAACTCAAACAGCTTAAAACAGGATTATAAAACAGCTCTTCAAGAAATCACTCAAAAAAAATGGAAAGAAAGACCTATATACAATGTAATTAGCGTAGAGGGTCCAGAACACAGAAAAACTTTTACAGTAGAGTGTAAATTTAAAGATTTTAAAACCATAGGTAAAGGCAACAGCAAAAAGTATGCAGAGCAAGAAGCAGCAAAAAACATGCTCAAAATAATTCAAAACAATGATAAAAACACAGCTTAAAAATATTTTAAAACAAATACCAATAGAAACTTGGAATAAGATAATAACCAAAGAACCTGAGTACGAACACCTTAAAGAATTAAGAAGATTCTATCATTTTGGAGCTTTTGAGATAATAATGACAGTAAGTGGTTTAAACGCTTACCAGCTTAAAGGAAAGGCTCAAGAAAAATATTTTCCGCTACTAAAGGATGTTTTAAAAGCAAACGAACACAAGAAGGATTTTGAATCTCTTAGGAAAACTTTTTTGAGTTTTTATGAAAAAGAAAGGTCTTACAGAGGAAAACTTAAAAGAGTAAATAAATTTTTTGATTCAGATTTTGCGAAAGCACTTTGGAAACAAGACAATACAACATATTTTAAAGAACGTTTTAAAAGCATATGGGAAGAGTTAGCTTGTGTGATTGGAGCCAAAAAAGAGCAAAAGACAATAGCTTTTGCAATGAAATGCTTGGGTGTGGGTCTTATAATGGAAGGATGTACTGATTTTGATTTTTCTAGAATACCAATACCTGTGGACTCAAGAGTAAAATACTTCGTAAAAAGACTTGGTTTAGAGTTAGAGGATGAGGAAATAAAAAATTTCTTTGAAGATATACTAAAAAGCCTAAAACATATAAACATGATACACTTAGACTCTTTAATATGGCAAATAGGGAAATTGTCAAAAGAAGAAATTCATAAATATTTTAAAGAACTTAACCAAGAAGATATAGCTCACAAATTAAACAATATTCTTAATGTTTAAACACATACACATTTCACGGTAAAGGGTTATAATATATATGGAGGTGAAACATGGAAGAAAAAGTAGATGTCAAAAAGGCTATTGAAAACTTGGAAGAGGAGATAGCAAAGATAAAAAAAGAATTAGGTCTTGACAAAGAAAGCAAAAGTTTAGTGGAAATACCTATTGAGAAAGGCAAAGAGATAACCACAAAACTTATGAATATAGCACAAAGTGTTATAAAGGTGGCTTCGGCAGCTGCCAACGGTGCTATAGAAGGAGCTAAAAAAGCTTTAGAAGAAGGGGAGAAAGGAGAAAAATTAGAGGAAAAGAAAGAGTAAATGCCCCTTAGCTGTGGTATAGTTGGTTTACCAAATGTAGGTAAGTCTACATTATTTAATGCACTTATAAAAGCGGCAAAAGCCCAAGCTGCCAACTATCCATTCTGTACAATAGAGCCAAACATAGGTACGGTAGAGGTTCCAGATGAAAGATTGTACGAAATAGCTAAGTTAGAAAATTCCGCTAAGATAGTACCTACTTTTATAGAGTTTGTGGATATAGCTGGTTTGGTAAGGGGAGCTAGCAAGGGAGAAGGGCTTGGCAATCAATTTTTATCTCACATAAGGAATGTAGACGCCGTAGTGCAAGTAATAAGATGCTTTGAAGATGAAAATATTACACATGTAGAGGGTTCAGTAAACCCAGTAAGAGATATAGATATAATAGATTTAGAGCTTATAGCTAAAGATTTAGAATCTGTGCAAAAAGCTATACAAAAAATAGAAAAAGTTGCAAAAGGTGGAAACACTGAGGCAAAGCAAGAGTTAGAGTACCTAAAAAAGTTTGAAGATGTATTAAATTCAATGATACCATTAAGAAGAGCAGAGCTATCAGAAGAAGAGAAAGAATATGCAAAAAATAAGTTATTTCTTCTTAGTATAAAGCCTACAATGTTTGTAGCAAATTTATCAGAAGAAGAAATTCAAAAACCAAGCTCAAACAAACACTACAACGAGCTTTTAGCTTATGCTGAGAAAGAAAGAGCTCCTGTAATACCAGTCTGTGCAAAGTTAGAATCAGAAATGATAGATATGTCAAAAGAAGAAGTCCAAGAGATGTTAAATCTATATGGGCTTCAAGAAACAGGTCTTTCTTCTGTGATAAAAAGTGGATATAAACTTTTGGGACTTATCACATTTTTTACCGCTGGTCCAAAAGAATCAAGGGCTTGGACTATAACCCAAAATACCAAAGCTCAAAAAGCTGCTGGCAAAATACACTCTGATATAGAAAGGGGCTTCATAGCGGCAGAAGTTATAAATTACGAAGATTATATCAAGGTGAAATCTATGGCAAAAGCTAAGGAACAAGGTCTTATAAGGTTGGAGGGAAAAGACTATATAGTAAAAGACGGTGATATAATATATTTTAGATTTAACGTATAGAAGAGAGGTATAGCATGATTTTAGAGTTTGAAGGACAAAATTATGATATACAAGAAGGCATCACTGGTATAGAGCTTTTAAAAGCCATAAACAAAACTCCAAATGATACAATAGGTATATCTGTAGACGGTATAATATACGATCTTCAAACACCAATTTATCATGGCGGAAAACTAAAACTCATCACTAAACAAGACAAGGAAAGTCTTGATATATTGAGACATTCGCTAGCTCACATAATGGCACAAGCTTTAAAAGAAATATACGGTGATGAAAAGGTTCATCTTGGTATAGGACCTACCACTGAAGATGGATTTTTTTACGATGTAGAAGTAGAAGGGCATCATATAAGTGAAGATGATTTAAAAACTATAGAAGATAAAATGAGAGAAATAATAAAAAGAAACTTAGACATTAAAAGAAAAGAACTCTCAAGGGAAGAGGCGTTAAAGTTTTTTGAAAACAAGAAAGAAGTATACAAGTTAGACATTATAAATTCTTTGCCAACCAATGCAAAGATAAGCGTATATGAGCAAGGAGACTTTGTAGATTTATGTAGAGGACCTCATATTCCCAATACAGCTTTAGCTGGCGCTTTTAAACTTAGCTCAGTAGCTGGTGCTTATTGGAGAGGGGACTCATCAAAGCCTATGCTACAAAGGATATATGGCATAGCCTTTTGGACAGAAAAAGAGTTAGAAGAAAGACTAAAGCTTTACGAAGAGGCAAAAAAAAGAGACCACAGAAGACTGGGAAAAGAGCTTGAACTTTTTACAATAGATGAACAAGTAGGACCAGGTCTTATTATATGGCTTCCAAAAGGAGCTATATTAAGACAAGTCATAGAAGATTATTTGAGGAAAAAGCACAAAGATTTAAACTATCAGTTTGTCTATACACCGCATGTAGGGAAGTCAACCCTTTGGGAAACAAGCGGGCATCTTAGTTATTACAAAGAAAATATGTTTCCAGAGATGAAAATTGAAGAAGAGTCTTATTATGTGAAACCAATGAACTGCCCATTTCACATGGCTATATATAAATCAAAGATAAGGAGCTACAAAGAGCTTCCTATTAAGATAGCAGAGCTTGGCACTGTTTACAGATACGAGATGTCTGGGGTATTGCACGGACTAATGAGAGTAAGAGGATTTACTCAAGATGACGCTCACATCTTTTGCAAGGAAGAAGATGTAAAAAACGTTATAAAAGAAACTCTAGAGCTTGCCTTCGACGTATTGAAAGATTTTGGCTTTAACGATTATCAAATATTCATATCCACAAAACCAAAAGATGCTATAGGTACAGAAGAAAACTGGCAAATATCGGAAGGGGCATTAAAAGAAGCACTTGAAACTCTCGGTAAAACATATGAGATAGATGAAGGAGGTGGCGCTTTTTACGGACCAAAAATAGACATAAAGATAAAAGATGCCATAGGTAGATTTTGGCAGTGCTCTACAATACAGTTTGATTTTAACCTTCCAGAACGCTTTGACCTTACATACATAGGTGAAGACAACAAAAAACATAGACCGTATATAATACACAGAGCTTTGTTGGGTTCTATCGAGAGATTTACAGGCGTTCTAATAGAGCACTACGCTGGCAATTTTCCAATATGGTTATCTCCTATACAAGTGGCTATCATACCAATAGCTGATAGACATTTAGACTATGCAAAAGAAGTGTTTGAGCTTTTAAAAGCCAAAAATATAAGGGCTTATATAGATGATAGAACAGAGAGAATGAACGCCAAAATAAGAGACAACGAGCTAAAAAAAATACCTATAATACTTGTATTAGGAGATAAAGAAGCTAGCGATAAAACCGTATCCATAAGAAGCAAATACGAAAATCTACAAGGCGTTGTAAGTATTAATGATTTTATAGAAAAAATGGATGAAACTACTAAAAACAAAGTATGATACTTTTTGTTAGTGCCACAGATACAGGTGTTGGTAAAACTTACGTAAGTGCATTGCTAGTAAGATATTTAAAAAGCATAAACATAAACGTAAACTATTTAAAACCTATAGAAACTGGAGTAGAAGACAAACCAGAAGACGCTTATAAAATAAGCCAAATGTTAGGTAAACCCTGGCAGGAAACAGTTATATATACTTTTAAAAAGCCAATGTCTCCATACGCATGCGTATTAGATGAAAATAAAGATATAGATATTGATAAGATCATCAATGCGATAATAAACTTAGAGCAAAAATCAGATATTCTAATAGTAGAAGGTGCTGGTGGAATATCTGTACCTATAAAAGTAAAACCTCTTGTAGACTATGCTTTTTTGATAAAAGCTTTGAACGCAAAGCCCCTTATAGTGGCAAGGGCTTCTCTTGGGACATTAAACCATAGCTTTTTGACTTATTTTTATCTCAAAAGCAAAGATATAAAACCTATTGGATTTATTTTAAATGGATTTGACTACGAAGAACCTTCTCAATATTCAAATGCTGACATACTAAAAGACATGATAGAAGAGAATATAACTGTATGGAAACTTGATAAAAACCCAGATGAAAATCATCGTCTTAGATTGGCGGAAGATATCTGGAAAAGTATTGCTAATTTTTAATTTTATTTTAAATTTATATTTATCACCTTATTTTGGAGGTAAGTGAATTTGCAAACTGCTAAGAATATTCTTATTTGGTTTTTAATTATTGGTTTTATGATAGTGGCTTTTAATTTGTTTGAGGAAAAGGGTTCGTCCTCACCAAGCTCTACACCTATGTCTTTGACAACGTTGGTAAACATGGTAAAACAAAACAAAATAGGTGAGGCAGATATTAAAGGCAATAAAATTATAGCGTATACTAAAGATGGACAAAAGGTGGAAACTTATATACCAAATGGTTATACAGGAATAATAGACGAAATGATAAAAGATGGTGTAAAAGTAAACGCATCGCCTAATAGCTCCAGCGATATATCCTCTAATGGCAATTGGCTAGTCTCTATGTTAATATCTTGGTTCCCAGTGCTTTTATTCGCTGGTATTTGGATTTTAATGATGAGACAAATGGGAAATGGTGGACCTACAAGAGCTTTTTCTTTCGGAAAATCCAAAGCCAAGGTTTACATAGAAGAGAAACCAAACGTAAAACTAGACAACGTAGCTGGCATGGATGAGGTAAAAGAAGAAGTGGCAGAAGTTATAGAGTATCTAAAAGACCCTGCCAGATTTAGGAAGTTGGGGGGTAGACCACCAAAAGGAATCTTATTTTACGGAGAACCAGGGGTTGGCAAAACACTATTGGCA
Source organism: Hydrogenobaculum acidophilum (assembly GCF_054656715.1). Classification (NCBI taxonomy): domain Bacteria; kingdom Pseudomonadati; phylum Aquificota; class Aquificia; order Aquificales; family Aquificaceae; genus Hydrogenobaculum; species Hydrogenobaculum acidophilum. The sequence continues at coordinate 20,499 of NZ_BAAHXP010000011.1, read as the reverse complement.
AAGGCATTGGCTGGAGAAGCCCATGTGCCATTCATATCGGTATCAGGTTCAGATTTTGTAGAAATGTTTGTAGGGGTTGGTGCTGCAAGAATGAGGGATACTTTTGAAACAGCTCGTAAAAATGCTCCCTGCATAGTATTTATAGACGAAATAGATGCCGTAGGAAGGACAAGGGGAGCTATAAACTTAGGTGGTAACGATGAAAGAGAGCAAACTTTAAATCAGCTTTTAGTAGAAATGGATGGTTTTGATACATCAGAAGGCATACTCATAATAGCGGCCACCAACAGACCAGATATTCTCGACCCTGCTCTATTGAGACCTGGTAGATTTGATAGACAAATATTTATACCGAAACCTGATGTAAAGGGAAGATATGAAATTTTAAAAGTACATGCCAAAAATAAACCTTTAGCTAAAGATGTTGATCTAGAGCTAATAGCAAGGGCAACGCCAGGATTTACTGGAGCGGATTTGGAGAACATACTAAACGAGGCAGCGCTTCTTGCGGCTAGAAAAAGGAAAGACCTTATAACTATGGAAGACTTAGAAGAAGCCATAGATAGGGTTATGATGGGCTTAGAAAGAAGAGGCATGGCAATATCTCCTAAAGAAAAAGAAAAGATAGCTGTTCATGAAGCAGGCCATGCCATTATTGGCTTAATGATGCCCAATGCAGACCCACTGCACAAGGTTTCTATAATACCAAGAGGTATGGCTTTAGGTGTAACTACTCAGCTTCCAATAGATGATAAACACATATACGATAAATCCGATTTGTTGTCGAGGATACATATACTCATGGGTGGAAGATGTGCAGAAGAAGTTTTCTATGGCAAAGATGGTATAACCACTGGTGCTGAAAATGACCTTCAAAGAGCTACAGATTTGGCATACAGGATAGTAGCTACATGGGGTATGAGCGATAACATTGGACCTATATCCGTAAGGCGCAATGTAAATCCGTTTTTAGGTGGCTCTACTGTAATGGAAGGAAGCCCAGAGCTTCTCAAAGAGATAGATAAAGAAGTGCAAAAACTTTTAACCTCTGCCTATGAAGAAACTAAGCGCATAATATCTGAAAACAAAGAGGCTTTGAGTAGTGTGGTAAAAAGACTTATAGAAAAAGAGACTATAGATTGTAAAGAATTTGTTTCAATCTTAAGTTTACATGGTGTAGAAGTGAAAAACTCTTGTAAGCAAGAAGAATCCTTGGAGAAAAAAGATTCTATAGAGCCAGAAATTAATAAGGATATAGTTAACATATGATGAACAAAGGCTTGACATTAAAGCACTTATGCTTTAAAATAAAATCCTAATTTTAAGAGGTGTTATATGGGTCATACAATTACTGAAAAGATAATAGCTGATCACGCTGGGAAAAAAGAAGTTTTCCCGGGCGAACTTGTAACTGCCAAAATAGATTTGGCAATGGCAAACGATGTTACAGCTCCTTTATCTATAAAAACCTTAGAAAAATATGGTATAGAAAAAGTTTTTGACAAAGAAAAGATAGCGTTGGTGCTATCTCATTTTGTACCAGCAAAAGATATAAAGTCTGCTGAACAGGCAAAAATAGTTAGGGATTTTGCCAAAAAACATAGTATAAAATGGTTTTTTGGAGAAGGCGAAGGCATCGAACATACACTTTTGCCAGAAAACGGTATAGTAGTTCCAGGGGATTTGGTGGTTGGAGCAGACTCTCATACCTGCACTTACGGTGGAATAGGAGCATTTTCTACAGGAGTAGGAAGCACCGACTTGGCTTACGCTATGGCTACAGGAGAGATATGGCTAAAGGTGCCAGAGTCGATGAAATTTATATTTTATGGAAAACTAAACAAGTGGGTAAGCGGTAAAGACTTGATATTATACACAATAGGCCAAATAGGTGTAGATGGAGCACTTTATAGAGCTATGGAATTTGATGGAGAAGCTATAAGAGATTTGGATATATCTCAAAGGCTTACCATAGCAAATATGGCTATAGAAGCAGGTGGGAAAAGCGGTATAATATCTCCAGATGAAAAAACTATAGCATATGTAGAAAAAAGAGCAAAAAAACCCTATAAGATATACCAAAGCGATAAAGACGCTAATTATATAGAAACTTACGAATGGGACTCGTCTTCTATAGAGCCCATGGTGGCTTGGCCTTATCTGCCTTCAAATGTTCATCCTGTATCGGAATCTACTCATATAACTATAGATCAAGCTTTTATAGGCTCTTGCACAAACGGTCGTATAGAAGATTTGAGAATAGCTGCAAATATACTAAGAGGCAAAAAGGTGCATCCGTACACTAGATGTATAGTAATTCCAGCCTCAAAAAACGTATATCTTCAAGCTTTACATGAAGGTCTTATCGATATATTTATAGAAGCAGGTTGCATAGTTAGCACATCAACCTGTGGCCCTTGCTTAGGTGGACACATGGGAATACTCGCTAAAGGCGAAAGGTGCATATCTACTTCCAATAGAAACTTCCCTGGTCGTATGGGTCATCCTCAAAGTGAAGCTTACTTAGCTAGCCCAGCAGTAGTTGCCGCAAGTGCCGTTATGGGTAGGATAGCTCACCCTGAAGAAGTAGCATCAGAAGTTTTAGTATAAAGGAGGAAAAAATGGAGTTTCTAAAAAGCCTAAAATTAAATCAAGCTTTGAGACTTTTGTCTGGTAGCGTGCTTTTATTTATATTTTTGTTTGGTATCATGGGGTCAAATGTAGGGATTGTTTGGAAACTACTTATCCTTTTCATGGCTATAAACCAAATACAGTCAGCTTTTACAAATTGGTGCCCAGCAATAACTATGCTAAAAAATTTAGGGATAGAAGAGGATTGCTAGGTATAGACATAGTTAAAAACGTAAGGATAGCTAAAGCTATAGAAAAGTTTGGCTATCATTTTTTAAGAAGGATCTACACAGATTATGAGATAAACTTATGTAAAATGAATATAGAATGTTTGGCAGGGAGATTTGCTGCAAAAGAGGCTTCTATAAAGGCTTTTTCTATGCTTTTAAATAAAAAGTTTAGTTTCAGAGACTTTGAGATTATAAAATCTAGGAACGGAGTACCGGATTTAAAATTAAACAATGCTTACATAAATGATTTATTAAAAGCTAAAAAGCTTAAACCTTTCATATCGATATCTCATGAAAAAGAATTTTCCATAGCAATATGTTATATCACTAAAGAGGAGATTATATGATAAAGGATTACAACAAATATCTTGAATACAAAAACGGTAAACTTTTTTTAGAAGACGTTAGCTTAGAAGAGCTCGCAAAAGAGTTTGGCACACCGCTTTACATTTATTCGGCTTCCCACATAAGAGATAAGGCAAAGGCCTATAAAGATGCCTTTAAAGATGCGGATTTTCACTATGCTTTAAAAGCAAATGGAAATCTAAGTATAATAAAACTTTTAAAAGATGAAGGCTTTGGAGCAGATATAGTATCAGGCGGCGAATTAAGGAAAGTTCTAAAAGCTGGCATAGACCCTTCAAAAATAGTATATGCAGGAGTAGGAAAAACTGTAGAAGAGTTAAAAATGGCCATTGAAGCCGGTATTAAAATGTTTAACGTAGAATCCTCTATGGAACTTGATATATTAAACGATATCGCTAAAAGCTTAGGTAAAAAAGCGAATATAGCCATTAGAGTAAACCCAGATGTAGATCCTAAGACCCATCCATATATATCTACCGGTATGAAAAAAAGCAAATTTGGTGTTGATATAAAAACAGCTTACAAAGAATATCAATATGCAAAAAGCTTAAAACACCTAAACATAGTTGGTATACATTGTCATATTGGTTCTCAGCTGCTAGATGTATCGCCTTATATAGAAGCATCAGAAAAGGTCAGAGAACTGTACGATCAGCTTATAAAAGATGACTTTGATATAAAATATATAGATATAGGTGGTGGTCTAGGTATAAAATATAAACCCGAAGAACAAGAGCCACACCCAAATGACTTAAAAGAAGCTGTATATCCTGCTTTTAAAGATATAAAAGCTAAACTTTGCTTAGAACCAGGTAGGTCTATGGTAGGAAACGCAGGAATATTGATTACCCAAGTACAATTTCTAAAAGACAAGGGACATAAGCACTTCGTGATAGTGGATGCGGGAATGAATGACCTAATTAGACCATCAATATATGGAGCTTATCATCAAATAATACCTACCCACAAAAAGCGTGAAGAATCTTATATAAAGACTGATATAGTAGGCCCAATATGTGAAACGGGAGACTTCTTAGCTCAAGATAGAGAAATTCCCATGGTAGAGCGAGGAGATTATCTGGCAGTACTTAGCGCTGGAGCTTATGGTTTTTCAATGTCTAGCAATTATAACATAAGGCCAAGGTCTGGAGAAGTCTTGGTAGAGAAAGGAAAATATAGGCTTATAAGAAGTAGAGAGACCTATGATTATATAGATTACGACGAGGCCATCTTATAGTGATATAATAAATAAATGGGTGAAAGCATGGAATTTAGAGATAACCTCAGAATACTGGCAGAAGCAATAGAAAGGGAGTCGGTGCTGATTCATAGATCAGCCTTGATAGACGGTTATAAAGAGCTTTTCAAACTAAACGCTATCGGGGTAGGTAAATTTGTGAAAAAAGCAGCGGAGCTTGGTGGGAAAAAGGGTGCAATAACTTTGAAAGAAAGGTATGAAGTTACTACCGATAAACTCTCAGAGGCTTTAGATTTATTAACCATAATAGCCGAGTCTTCTAGATTAATTACTTTTATGGAAACATCCTTAGAGAAAATGGAGATATATATAGAGGGCTCCATCTTGGTGGAGGCAATACCTGAAAGTAAAAAACCTGTTTGTGAACCAATGGCAGGTTTTTTTAGCGGCTTTTTAACTGAGCTTTTACAAACAAAGTATAACGTAACAGAAATCTCTTGCCAAGCCCAAGGCCATGAAAAATGTGTTTTTAAAATAAAAAAGGAGACCAGCAAATGAAGTACGATATAAAAGATATAAGTTTAGCAAAACAAGGAAAAGACAGAATAGAATGGGCTGCTCTTGATATGCCAGTTTTAAAATCCATAAGAGAAGACTTTTCAAAAAGAAAGCCTTTTCAAGGCATAACCATAGGGGCTTGTCTTCATGTAACCACTGAAACTGCAAACCTTATGATTACGTTAAAAGAAGGCGGTGCAAACATACTTTTATCAGCTTCAAATCCATTGTCTACTCAAGACGATGTAGCAGCATCCTTAGTAAAAGATTACGATATACCCGTATTTGCTATAAAAGGTGAGGATAACAATACGTTTTACAAACACCTAAGAGCTATACTGGATAATCATCCAAACATACTTATAGACGATGGAGCAGATCTTATATCAACAGCTCATAAAGAGTATAGCAATCTGACGGAAAAGATCCTTGGAGCAATGGAAGAGACTACAACAGGTGTGGTAAGACTTAAAGCAATGGCCAAAGATAAAGCGCTAAAATTCCCGGTGATAGCTGTAAACGATGCTCTTACAAAACATATGTTTGATAATAGATACGGGACAGGACAATCAACATTGGATGGAATTCTAAGAGCTACAAATAGATTAATAGCTGGTTCTACTTTTGTAGTAGCTGGTTATGGATGGTGCGGTAAAGGTGTAGCTATGAGAGCAAGGGGTATGGGGGCAAACGTCATAGTAACAGAAGTAGACCCTATAAAAGCCTTAGAAGCAAGGATGGATGGTTTTCTAGTGATGCCCATGGAAAAGGCTGCACCTTTGGGAGATATATTTGTTACCGTTACAGGAAACACCAAAGTTATAAGAGAGGAGCACTTTGAAGTAATAAAAGATGGTGCTATAGTGTCAAACTCAGGGCATTTTGATGTAGAGATAGATGTTAGATATTTAGAAAGCGTTGCTATAGAAAAAAACGAAAAAAGACCCATGGTGAAGGAATATATAATTAAAACAAAGCATGGTAAAAAGAGAATATATGTATTAGCAGAGGGAAGATTGGTAAATTTAGCAGCCGCAGAAGGACATCCGGCATCAGTTATGGACATGTCTTTTGCTAATCAAGCTTTATCAGCAGAATATATACTAAGCAACCACGATAAACTAGAAAAGGATGTATACAAAGTGCCAGATGACATAGACCAAAAGGTGGCTAAACTAAAGTTAGACTCAATGGGTATAGAGATAGATAAATTGACAGAAGAGCAAATAGCATATCTTTCTTCATGGGAACACGGTACTTAATAAGTGATTAAAACCCTTGAAACAAAAAAAGCATACGTTATTATCTAATACATGGACAAAAAACTTAAAAAGTTAAAAGACGCCTTAGGCAACAAAATAAATGATTCAATAGTTGAACGAAAGTTATATTCTTACGATGCTACCGCAATACCTATAGAACATACTACGCCAATGGCAGTAGCCTTTCCAACATCCCAAGAAGATATAGAAACTATAGTAAAAATATGTTATGAAGAGGATATTCCTATGGTGCCAAGAGGGGCTGGTTCTGGCTTAACTGGCGGAGCTACCCCTATAGTAGAAGGCTCTTTGGTAATATCTCTTGAAAAGATGAACAAATTCCAAGTGGATATTGACAATACTACAGCATACGTAGAACCTGGCGTAGTTACATCAGAGTTTCAAGACTACGTAGAGTCTCTAGGACTTTTTTATCCGCCGGATCCGTCAAGCTTTAAATACTCTACAATAGGTGGCAATATAGCAGAAAACGCTGGTGGACCAAGATGCCTTAAGTATGGTGTTACAAGAGAGTACATACTGGGTCTTGAAACATATATAAAAGAGGGGAAACTCCTAAAAACCGGCAACCCTATAATAAAAGATGTAGCTGGATACGATCTTACAAGACTGATAATAGGCTCCGAAGGTACGCTTGGTATAGTATCAAAAGCTATAATAAAACTAATACCAAAGCCGCCTTACAAATCTACCATAATGGGCATCTTCAACGATATACCAAATATTGGAAGAGCCGTAACAAAAATTATGACTTCAGGAATACTACCATCCGCTTTAGAATTTATGGATAAAAACTCTATAATAGCCGTACAAAAATTTTACCCTGCAGGTATACCAGAAGATGCTGAAGGAGTACTGCTGATAGAGTTAGACGGACAAAAAGAGAGCGTGGAAAAAGAAAAAGCTGAAGTATCAAACATATTAACATCCTTAGGAGCAAAAGTAATACCAGCCAAGGATCCTCAACATGAACAAAAACTTTGGAGTGCTAGAAAAAATATAGGTCCAGCACTTGCAAACATAAAGTCTGGAAAGATAAACGAAGACATAGTATTTCCAAGAATATATTTATCAGAGGCTTTACAAAAAATAAACGAAATAGCAAAAAAATACGATCTTACAATAGTAAATTTCGGCCATATAGGAGACGGAAACTTACATGTCAATATACTTTATGATAAGCTGAACAAAGAAGAATTAGAAAGAGCAGAAAAGGCTGTGGATGAGGTGTTTGAGCTTGCCCTATCTTATCAGGGCTCTATTACAGGAGAACATGGGGTAGGACTAACTAAGAAGAAGTTTTTAGAATGGCAATTAAAAGACGTTGGTATTGAGCTTTTAAAAGCAATAAAACAAAGCTTTGACCCAAAAAATCTTTTCAATCCAGGAAAGGTTATCTAGATGATATTCTATGTAAAAGCGCCATAAAAGTATGGCCTAACATGTAAACCCACATTGAGTTTCCAAAAAAGTCATGAATTTCCATAAATACACCTACAATAGGTTTTAAAGAAGGGTCTTTTAAAGAAAATGGAAAAAGAAAATGCATAACAACTCCAGCTATAAGCACTATGCTAACATCTATTAAGCCGAGGCCATGCACAAAACCGGGCAACCCGGGTCTTGGTCCTGTTTCAGCCAGTTTAAAGTTGAGTAGATTCCTAAAATCTTTTACGACCTCCTCCCAATCTTTATATGGAAAAAAATGTCTTCTTAACGTTTCATTTGTGAGTACATAAACCCAAAGGGCTACTATAACCCCAGCTAATATAGGTCCTATTGTTATATGAATGTTGAAAAGTAAGTTAGGAAGACCTTGTTTTTTAGAGCTCATAAAAAGCGACAAAAACAGCTGCAAAGCTATCAATGGAGCAAAAACCCAATGCAAATATTTATAAGTATTTGACCAATCTCTATGCATAGTAAAATTATACAACTTACTTGTGAAAAAAATATAAAATAATTAAGATTTTATCAACGAGCCTATTTTAAATATAGGCATGTAAAGAGCTATCAATATAACTCCTATTATACCACCTATTATCACAATCATAGTTGGTTCTATTAAAGAAATCATGGCATCTATAGCTTTGTCCACTTCTTCTTCATAAAATCTAACTATACTTTGAAGTAAATCGTCAAGTCTACCAGTATCTTCACCTATTTTTACCATAGATATAAAAAGCTCGTCAAACAATCCTGTATCTTTTAAGGCTATCCAAAGTGGCTTGCCTTCCCTTACAGCTTTTGAAGCTTTTTCTACGCCTTCTTTTACTATCTGCATTGTGCTAGTTTGAGCTATAAGCTCTAAAGACCTATCCAAAGATACACCGCTAGAAAATAAAGAAGATAGCGATGTGGCAAAAGAGTTCATCATTATCTTGTGAAAAACGTTTCCAATGACTGGAATTTTAAGCAAAGTTGTTTCTACGCGTTTTCTAAATTCCATATTACTTTGATAAAGGCGCTTAAAAATAAAGCTAAAAGCAACCAATACAACAACAAACGTCAAAATATTTTCATGTAGGAAATTAGAAGCTTTTAACAACATAAGGGTTGGAAGCGGTAAAGATGCACCAAAACCTTTATATATGCTAGCAAAAATTGGTACCAAGAAATATATTATACCTGTGGTTATTATAGTTGCTATAATCAATACAAAAGAAGGATAAAAAGATGCACTCTTTATCTTACCTTTTATCTTTGCAAGCTTTTCATAATAATCGGATGCAAGAATCATAGACCTATCAAGTTGACCTGTTTCTTCACCAGTAATCACTAAGCTTATAAGAAGAGGAGGAAAGACATTTTTTCTTTTCTGCATAGCTTGACCGACGGTAAGTCCTTCACTCACATCCTTCGAAACTTCTAAAAGTATATTTTTAAAGCTTTGGTTGTTTATTTGTTTGGCTGCCATCTCAAAAGCTTGAGGCACACTTATACCCACTTGTATTAGAAAGCCTATCTGTCTTAATACCAAAGATAAATCCCGTTCTTTTATCTTCTTGCTAAAGCCAAATGTTAAGCTTCTCTCTTTAGCAAGCTCTATAGATATAGGTATTAACTCTTTAGAAGAGAGTATTTGTGCTATAGCATCTTGATTTTGAGCGTCTATAACACCTTTTTCTAGCTTACCATCTTTTGTATAAGCTACATATTGAAACTTAGGCATTAGTAAACACCTCTGTTCACTTGCAAAAGATAACATTCAAAATCGTACGGTGGAGATAATTCATCTTTAACGTGTAAAAGATTCCTCAATCTATCGTAAAAATCGTGGTCTTCAGCAAATAGGCTAGAGTATACAAGCTTAATATCTTCTAAACCTAAAAAAAGCACAGAGCTGTTTATATCATCTAAAATGGTCTCCCTTTGTTCGCTAAAATTAGTTATATCTACCTTTTTATAATCTATGAACCTATCACCAAGTTTTAACAAAAAGTAATAATCTTTATTGATATAAACCGCATTTATAGGTATCCCTACGTTTAAATCTATTAAGGCATTGATGAAATCTATAACAAAATGCGATACGCTTTTTATCTTAAAGCCATACTTTTTAAAAGACTTTTCAGCTAATATAATATCTTCTTTTTCGGCATAAGCTACCACATACGTATTTCCTTCGTCTGTCTTATACAATATATCGTAAGCTATGTAATGTTTATTTAATTTATGACCTATCTCGGTTTCTAAAGATATTCTCAGGGCATTTTCTACATCTTTTTGCTTTATAGCTTTTGGTAAAAATCTTGTTTTTACTATCCCAAAACCAACATCTAAAATTATATGGGCATCACCTGCTTCTATATCCTTAAAAGATGACGCTTTCTGCCTTATATCATCTATTATTGTAAAAGAATCATGGCTTTTTTCATGCTTTGCTATCAACTTACAAGAATCCTTATCTAAAAGCGTTAAACTAAAATAACTGTTGGATAGGAATATGCTATACGCTTTTTTCTGCTTTAAACTTATAGAAAATTTCATTTCTCTACCCTCTTAGCAGTTATAAATATGAACAAGTTAGTATCATTAGACGATTCATTTTTGTTCATACCGATATTTCCTACTATTGGAACCTTGTCAAGACCAGGGATGCCTTGTAAACTATTGCTTTCGTTTTTGAGCCCCACTCCACCAATCGCTAAAGTGGCACCGTCTGACAATACTATAGATAAAGAGTTGCTATTTTGATTTATGGTGGGTTGTCCGTTGGATGCCAAAGGTCCTAATGACATATTTTGAATATTTATATTTAACAATATTTTTCCATTAGGTAATACCTGCGGTGTCACTTTTATAGAGTTAAGCACATTTTGAAGTGTAACAGTGGGCACGGCTTGACCTGGTGTAGATATAGTTGTAAAAGGATATTCTATACCTTGAGTTAGTAAAGTAGGTTGGTCATTCATAGCCAGCAATGTACTCTTGAAAACACTTTTAGCTTTGTTTATAGATTCTAAAGCTTGTATTTCAAAACCTAAAATATGAAATTTACCTTCTGAGTATATGCCAGATATCAGACCATTGGGAGGATTAACTGGTGAAGCTACAACAGATGGACTACCACCACTGCCTATAAAACTAAAAGCATTAGCCAATGGATTTGTAGGATTAAAATTGCTAGTATTTAAAAGAGTAATGCCTCTTCCTTCGTAAGCACCACCAACTCCCAAACCCAACTGCTTCTGATAATCTTTACTTATCTCTATAGCTTTAACATCAATTTGTATATAAAGAGGCTTAGTAGATATATACTGTTTTAAGTGCTTTTTTATGTCTTCTAGATTTTGAATATAATCTATAATTGTTACAGCATCCATCTTATTTATCGGTGTTACTATGGCTTTATCTGAAAGGTATGGTTTTATAAGCTTTTCAAATTTATCTAGAGTAATATACTTTATATAAAATGTTTCTGATTTCATAACATTTTTTCTAGGAGCTTTTGACACATAACTAGATAACTTTTTCTCACAGAAAACTACACTTTGAGGCGCACCTGTTAGTACTATTGCTTTAAATTCACTACTCTTAGCTACATTTTTAAGGCGACAAGCTTTAGCTAGGTTATACGCTTTGTCCAAGTCTTTTTTTATAAACAACACTTCTGTTATATACTTTGGCTTAACAGAAACATATTGAGGAAAATAATCTAAAACATTTTCAATATTTTTTGGATAGTCTTCTAATATAATTTTGTTACCCTCTTCGTGTATTATAACAGCTTCTTTTGATAAATAGTGAGATATCAACTTTTCAAAGTTAACTGGGCTAATATCGTATACGTAAAGAGGGGCGCTTATAAGAGCTTCTCCGAATCTGGGATGTTGTTGAAAATATGGCTTTAACTTAGTATTTACCTCTTTTATAGCTTTAGAAGAACCTGAAACTACAATGACATTTATTTTATTAGCTAGATATACCTTATATATACCCTTGATAGGTTTAATTAAATCATAGGCATCTTTAGCGCTTATACCCCTAAGTATTATGGTTTCTGTTTTAGTATTAAAAGTTTGCTGATTTGATAAAGCGGTAGGGATAGAAGCTAATGGATAACCACTATTTTTAAGCAAAGAAGATAAAGGTGGTAGGGCAGCATTGGTACTTATACATTTACCGGAATTTATAACAAATATACCATTTGTCAGTGTATAAGACAAACAATATTCTCTTAATATATCATTAAAAAGCTCATCAGCAGATATTGGTCTTGTAATATCTATATTCACTTTTTCATCTTTAAATTTAGGACCAAACATTACACTTTTATTGTCTATACTTGCAATAGTTTTAATTACATCTGATAATTTAGCATTTTCGAATTTCATATTTTTTATAATACTATTGGCATTAGATATGCTTGAAGTTAAAAAAACGCTTACACATAAACCATAGCATAGCATTTTAAATTTGTTCTTAAGACCGCTTTTCATTTTTTAATACCTCCTACATTATTTATATTGCTAATGACCTTATCTACGCTTTTCAAAATATTTTTCGGATTTTCTTTAACAGGTATTAGTTGTATACCATTTCCAGATGATACTACTATAAAATATTTTGTAACGCCATTATTTTCTACGCTTACATATCCTTCTGCATTTGAAATATTATAATAAGGAATTTTATTGGATGTTGCGCTCGTAGAGCGTGGTATACTTGTAGGGCGTGGTATACTTGTCGGTCGTGGTATACTTGTAGCATAGGTTATATTAAACAACGATACAATGATAACACCATAATTAGTTAGTCTTCTTAAGATTTTCATGATGTCCTCCCTTGGATACAAAACTAGCTGTTAAATTAAAATGTTTTTCAAAATATGCAAACCCAAACTTATTCACTTTTAAAGTATCTTGCTCTTGTATAGAATTTATACATAATTTAGGAATGTTTACATCGTAACATCCGTTCATATATTTTAAATTAGCTACAGGAGACTTATTTTGAAAAGATTCTGTATCTATTGAAACATTTACAGTGCTAGGATTTAAACTAATTGGATTGGTGTTTATGCTTACTGAAGAGGGATAAATACCTTGATTTGTGAAATTAAATAAAACAAAACTAACAAAGCTAGACAAAGCAGCATATTGATTATGATAGTTGTCAAATATATTGTTTATATATTTAAAGCTAGAAATTCTATTGTTTAGCTCATTATATTTAGTTCTCAATAAACTAACTTCTTTAGTTAAAATGGATATCTTATTTTGATAAGGCTTGATAGCCAACAAACGTTCCTTATAAGATGCTTCTAAAGATAAATTAGAAAAAAACAAAAACACATCTATAACAATAAAAAGTAAAAACACTACAAAAGACAAGGAAAGAATTATAAAGGTTGGACTTTTGATGGTTTCTTCATCTAAGGTTATATGAAATAAAGATAGCAATGTGCTCGTAGGAAGTTTTGACAATATAGAGCTTTCGGAAGATAGTCTATCTTTTAGTAAATTAACATTTAGCTTTTTGAGCTTACCTTGCCTTGCCATTTTCAACACTCCCTACAAGTCTACCACGGTTTACAAGTCTACCACGGTTTACAAGTTTACCACGATTTGTAAATGAATTAGCCCTTATATCAGATATAACATACCCAGACAAACACACCATTATAGGTTTAGAAGTATTAAAGTATTTAGGGTAATTGACTTCAGAATTTACTACGTAATAACCGTTGTTGTTAAATATATTTGTAGTGCACTGAGATCTTCCAAAACCAAACTTTATACTGTTGATAAATAGAAAAGGGTACGAAGGATTTGGTTGATTTAACAAAGAGAATAGATTATCTATGTTGCTTCGAGATACAGCTATAGATAACTTAACTGGCACAATCTGTACATCAAACATCCTATTTTCTTGATATGTATTTTTAACCTTATTATTTTTGCTTTTATTCTTTAAAACAATTGTTGATATCTTACCATTTTCGTCTACCATAACATCTTTAGGAATGCCTTCTTCTAAGGACACAATATATCCACCAGCCTGAGATATAGAAGCTGATAAAATTATAGGTATTTGATTAGGCATAGTAGCGTAGGCATATTTTATATTAGGGCTCAAAAGAATAGCGGATAGTTTTGGTATTTGGCTTTTATAATAAACGATCTGCTTCTCCATATTTATAGATTGTAATTTGAGTTGCTCTAGCGAAGGTAAGCTTTCTATTTTCTGCTCAATTTCGCCGTGCTTGGCAGTTTCTTTAAAGTAAACATATATGCTAAGAGCGGGCAATAAAAATGCTATAAATAGGACTACAATCTTTTTGTCTCTCTCCGTAAGAGAACCATACCAATCTAAGATTCTATCTTTAACTTTATTCATCATATTGATTTAAATCGGTTATACAAATAAAAAATTTAGAAGATATTATCATAAAATTAAACCTTCTTGCCCAAAAACATTCTTATTTAAAGTTTTAGGATAAAACTCTTCCGCCACATCAACGCCGCAACGTAAATCCCATAAATAATCTAGTAAATTTTCTACATAGCTTCCCTTATACAAATAACCATGCTGAGGGGCTATTATACTAGGTGATAGTTCTCTAACTAAGTTTACCCATAATTTCAACGTTTTATTAGAGGACATATACCTTCTGTGGAATGGAGTTATACATTTACTATAATTAAACCAATCAGCTACCCATATATCGTCATGAGGACAACCCTCAGCGCCAGCACCTATATCTCCAGAAAACAGTATATTTGATATAGGATCATATATATTGAGATTCCCAGGAGAATGATTAAAATAAGCTGGTACTACCACAAGTTCGACATCTCCTACTTTTATAGTGCCTCCTTTATCATCTATAGCAATAAAAGATGATGCATCATCTATATTATAGTGAGGGATAAACCTATGCCATACATGAGACATATATACTTTAGCGTCCATAAACACTCTTAACCATGTTCCCACCCCACCAGCTACATCTGGGTCCTGGTGAGATAAAAAAATTGCCACAAGGTCTTCTGTAGAATCTAAATAATTAAGCACCCTTTTAGATAACTTTGGATAAAGGCCAAAACCACCCGGATCTAACAAGATACCCTTTCCATTGTTTACAATCAAATATTGATTGGTAGGAACACCATCCTCATTAGCCGATTCTTTGAACCCCAAAAGTATAAACTTATGATTAGCATTTTCAAATAATACCCTTTCCATAACAAACTCCTTAATTTAATTGAAGAGGTTTTATCAAGTTATCCCACACATTAGTGACTTCTTGGAACACTTGAGTGAAACCAGCTAATTCTACCAAAGCCGATTTAGCTCTTTTTGTGTCTTCTTCTATATGATTTTTAGCTAATTCCAGTTGCTCTTTAGCAAAAGCGTCTATCTCTCTTATCTGTTCATCAAGTTTTCTCTTTAGTTTGGATAACGTATTTTCTATGTTGCTTTCTAAAGCACTGAATACTTGATGTGTATGTTTTTTAATAGCATAAACTATATCCACAATCAAAGAGTCTAAATCCCCTATGCTATATACTGTTTTCTTAAAAAACAAAAATCCTCTTTTTTCTTGAGTTATATACTCATCATAGTCTAACTTAATGTCAGTTGTAGACTTTACAAGCTCATTTAGTATAGAAATAAGATCCTCCATCCTTATTTGAACATCAACTTTTAACTCTGGGAAAAATGAATCTACATCCATATCAGATTTTATTATTTCGTTGATCCTCTTTATAGTAACGTTATACTCATCTCTAACAAAAGATAGCTTCTGCTGAACCGTTACAACATTCTGATCTAACATAGTTTTTATTTGCCCTATAATATCGTTTAAGTGCTTCGTAAATATAACCGATGCCTCTTCTGTGATTTTTTTAATCTGATTTTCCAATAGTAAGTATATTTCATCCTTTGATTTTATTTCTTTAGAAGATAACCTATTCTTTGCATCCTCTATTTCTTTATTTACAAGCTCTTCTATATTGCTTATAAGATTTTTTTTAATATCTTCAGTGTAATAAGAAGCTGATTTTACATCCTTGTCTCTATTGGCTAAATAATCTTCTACTTGCTTATTTATTGACTCTACACTAGTTTGGAATATGTCTAATATTGCTCTTAATCTTTCCTTATTTTCAGAGAGTTGCAATTTTATAAGTGACAATCCGGTATTTATAGATACTTTATCTTCATCCAATTTATAAATAGAGTTTCTAAGCTTTTCAAACATAGCTCTGTCTTTAGCAACAGCTCCTATATAATTAAGTGCAAAAGGAATACCGCTTAGTTCTTTAAGCCTATCCAATGTTATATCATCTTCACCTTCCATCCTTATGTATCTTCTAGTAATTTCGTAGGCAAAATTTAACAAGGTGGATTCTTCCGAGTTCCCAAGTTGATACGTAAGTTCGTCTAGCTTATCTACAAGAGCCTTGCCAGATAAATTTCTACATTCATTGCATATTCTTTCCGCTATCAATGCTGAGAAATATTGCAAAGCTGATACACCAAATACTACAAAATCGTGATAGCCTAGTAAAGTTAACTTATATCTTATATAATCTAGTATTCTTGTGCTATTTCTGTTTGCATCCTCTGACAAAAATTTCTGATCCATTTTATTAACAATGATAACAAAAGAATGGATTTTGCCATATTTTTCAAATTCTGATTTTAAGTGCTTCAAAAACTCCTCTTCATCGCTTTCTAGGTGCTTTGTATAATCTATTAAAAAGATGGCAACATCGCTCTCCCTTATCACTCTTTCGGTAATCTCTCTATGCTTTGTAGCTCCTGCAAGATTAGGCCCTGGTGTATCCAAGGTTTCGTAGCTATAATCCTCGTTGTCTACTCTATAATAAATCTCCATATCATCGAGACCTTCGTTTTTATCTCTGGCTTCTATATATATTTTTTCCAAATATTTGTAAAGATCCTTCGGTCTTTCAAACTTAATCTCTTGATTTTGATATTTGAAGATAATTTCATTATTTTTAGACGGTATAAACCTACATATATTAGGCGTTGGTAGCTCCAAACTAGTAGGAGAATACCAGTCTTTAAGAATAGAATTAACAAATACGCTTTTTCCAGATTTTTTACTAGCTAATACTGATACTTTTAAATTTCTACTTTTTATATCAACAACATGTGAGTATATGTCTTCTAATTTTTTTATAAATAAGCCTTTAACATCACCATAACCATAATTTTCTATATTTGTAGATTTAACCATCTCTAGTAGCTGAATCGTAGTATTTTCAAACATTCCTATGTTGTGGTATAAACTCTCGTATACACTTAACCATTTAAGATCTTCTTTTGTGTAAATATTTATGAAAATCTGCACGTAGGATAAATTTTGTAAAAGCCTAAAAAGGTCTACTTTGTTTTCAGTTATGAGCTTGTATTTTTTAATATCTTCATAGTTTATATATCTTAAAAGATCTTCTATATTTGTAAATTCTATATCGGAAGTAGGGGTAACAAGTTTGACAGGCTTGCTAAAATCTATATAGTTTGTAACTTTAATCTTCATAATATCTTTGCTTTCTTTACCGAGACTTTCAATAAATTTAAATAACTCTAAATTACCGTTGTAAAGATAAATAACATCTAAGTCCCCGATCTCAGACGCACTATAAATCTTTTTTACTTTCATACTATTTCTCCTATGGCGAAGTTTCCAAAGTAGTATATATGTTGTTTAATGCTTCTACAACACATTTTTTATTTTCTATAGTTTGCACACATTTTCTTAGATTATCAGATATCTGCGGCAAAGATATAGGATAGCCTCTGTTGGTATTATTAGTATTTACTACAACATTACATTTAGTAACAAGATGTTTATTGTTTTTCGTATAAAAATCTATAGTGGCAATTTTATAATGGTCGCTTGTATCTGCTATATGTCCTACCTTAAACAAAAGCTCATCGTTATCTTCAGAACATATAAACCTATTTTCTTTACATATACTCTTCACCTTTTCATATGAGGTTAGCGGGGTTATATCGGCGTTATATTTGTTAGCTTGATTTCTATATATAGCATTTGCTGCATCATAAAGATTGTTACAAGATTTACCGGTTAACACATTAAATACCAAGGCAATCTGATCTTTTAAGTCAGATGGATAAGCGATAGAGATATTTGGAATAAAAATGAAAATAACAACAAATGTAATCGATAAAAGCATAAAAAATCTTACCTTCATCACTTGCCCCCTTTCATAGAATAATTATAGCATAATTTTTTAGAGTACATTTTACATTCTCTCCTCATAAATTTTCTTATCCTTTCTTTCATATATAATACCTATCGGTATTCTTGTATCTGTTTTTACATAATCCCATTCTTTTGCTATTTTGTAGGCCTTTTCATAATCGCTAGTATCATGATTTTCTAGTTTATAAACATGCTGGTTGTAAAAGTCGTAGGTGTTATAAAATACAACACAAGGCTGTAAAACCTCCACAATAGAAAAGCCTTTATGTAGAATAGCTTTTTTAACAATATCTTTAAGGTGATCTATATAACCAGAATAGCCCCTTGCTACAAAAGTAGCCCCTGCTTCCATTAAAAAAGATATAGGATTTATAGGATCTTCTGGGGGACCTTTTGGAGTGGACTTACCTTTAAAATCTAAAGCACTTGTAGGTGTAAACTGACCAGTAGTAAGACTATAAGCTCTATTATCATGAACTATAACAGTAATATCTATATTTCTTTTAGCAGCAAATATAAGATGCTCCATTCCCTCGCCGTAGCCATCACCATCTCCTACAAAGCAAACTACTTTTAAGTTCTCATTTGCAAGCTTTATACCACTTGCTGTAGCAATAGATCTTCCGTGCAACGAATAAAAGCTGTTTATATCTACGTAATCAAATATTTTACCATGACAACCTATTCCAGTTACCATAACAAAGTTTTCCAAAGGTATATCATCTGTAAGCTCGTTTAAAGCTGCTCCTACAGCACCTAATATACCAAAATTTCCACAGTTCCTACACCAAGTTATTTCTGCCCCCGTGTACAAGCTTTTTGTAATCATAAATATAATTTTATCACTTTTTATAAAAATTTGTATAATACATTTATGAATTTTGAAGAAGAATTGAATTATATTAAAAGCAAGAAACTCTATAGGGAAAGGCAAGCTATAGAAAACAAAAAGGTATTTTGCTCAAACGACTATCTTGGTATGTCTAAAAATAAGGAAGTAATAGATTTTGTTATAAGCAAGCTTAAACAGACAAACACGGTAGGGGCAAGTGCTTCAGGTCTTGTAAGTGGATATACAAAATACCATGAGAAATTAGAATATTTGCTTAGCAAACTAAAATCTATGGAAGATTGTATAGTTTTTCCATCCGGATATTCCACGAATATAGGGCTTTTCCAGGCATTAGGAGATGAGAAAGACGCTTTTTATAGCGATGAATTAAATCATGCTTCCATAATAGATGGAATAAGACTATCTAAAGCTTCAAAATACATTTATAAACATAATAATATAAATCACCTTTTTGAGCTTTTAAAATCATCAAGATCTAAACATAGAAGAGCCTATATAGTATCTGATTCTGTATTTAGCATGGAAGGAGACGTTGCAAGGTTAGAAGAGCTAATAAAGATATCAAAGGACTTTGACGCATACCTCATATTGGACGAAGCTCATGCTACAGGGACAATAGGTAAAGGTATATACGACTTTTTTAAGCTTTTACCAGAAGAAAATACAATTATAATGGGTACTTTATCAAAAGCCATAGGGTCTCAAGGTGGTTTTGTATGTGCTAGCAAAATAATTATAGATTACATAGTAAATAAAGCAAGGTCTTATATATTTTCTACTGCTTTGGGGCTTCCAATGGTTTTCGCTTCTATCAAAGCCTTAGAGCTTATTAAAAATAACATCAACTTTTACAAAAAAGAACTCCAAGAAAAAACAAAGCAGCTACTTTACATAATAAAAGAGTGTAATTTTTATACAAAAGATGATTTTATAACACCTATAATACCTATAAAAATAGGGGAAGAAGACAAAGCTTTAGAATTGAGAAATAAGCTACTTGAAAAAGATGTCTTCATACAGGCTATAAGATATCCAACTGTACCAAAAGATAAAGCTATACTAAGGTTAACATCTTCTCTATCCTATTCTAAAGAAGATTTGGAAGCTCTTTATGAAGCCTTTAAAAGCTTAAAAATGTAAATACTATTCATATATTTTTCATCAAAAATTAATAAAATATTAACATTAGCAACATATACTTATGATATACCTAAAAGGAGGTAAAATATGAAGCTAAGAAGCTTGGTAAGAAGCAAGACGTTGAATAGAATAAGGCTTATAAGGTGTAAAAGCCAAAAGTCTTTAGAAAGGATAGAGGAAAAGCTCATCAAGATGAACAAGATAGTAGCAGTAGTGGACAAAAGACACTTACCAGACATCGCAAGTTCAGAAGATGTTTCAAATGAAGACATAGCTAAACTTATTAGCGTTGATATGTCAAGAGTAGATGTCCTTCTTATATTAGATGAAGAATCCTAAATTAATTGCCCTAATGCTAGGGCAATCACAATTATTTAACATATATGAAAATTAAATTTAAAAATCAAAAAATGCAAAAGAAATAATAAATTGTTTTAATGAAAACTTAATAAAAGCAAAGTATAATATAAGCATGATAGAACAGACAAAATTCACACAAATAACAAGGAAGTTTATAGCGCCTTTTTTAG
>NZ_BAAHXP010000010.1:0-60142 GCF_054656715.1 Hydrogenobaculum acidophilum | reverse complement strand
CCCAAGTTGGTAGTAAATTTGGTTTTTATTTTCTATTTCATTATTTTTTTGTATAACTGGTTTATTTATTTGATTTTTGTTTAATAGAGTATTTTTGTATACTAGAGTTTTAGAAACTGTAAGTTGTTTTGTATTTTCTGTAACTTTTGTCGTTCTTGTGTTTCGTGGTATACTTGTAGGCCGTGGTATACTTGTGGAGCGTGGCAGATTTGTAGCGAAGCCTATATTTTGACTGGTGGAGTTGTTGTATTTATCTATATATTCTAATGTGATTAATTCTTTTGAAAGTTCTATGGCTTTGTTTTTATATTTTTGAGGTATATCATCTTTAAATAGTATTTTTTGTATTAATTTTGAGGCTTTTTTAAAATTTCTTGCTTCTGTATAACATTTTGCTTTTAAAAGCAACATATCTGGATAACTCTCAGCTCCTATGTTGGTTTTTTGACTATCTAAAAGGTACTCTACTTTTTCTTCTATTTTTTTGTTGTTACACATATTGTTGTCTACGTATGCTCTTGCCAAATCAAACTTTGCTACGTTGAAATCTCTATCATACAAAATGGCTAAGTTTAGATTTTTTATATAGTCTTTTGTATCGTTTCTTAATTTGTATATGTTTGCCAGTTGATAGTAAGCTTGTGGTCTTAAGCTACAATAATCGTTTTCTATACATATATTCAATGTGTTGATAGCATCTTCAACTTTGTTGTTGGCTTGTAATATTATAGCTTTATCTAATATAGCTTGGTAGTAATCAGGTTTTATATTTATTGCCTTGTCTATGTTTTTTATGGCTTTTTTGTAATTACCTACGTTTGCATAAGCAAGGGCTAGTTTATCGTAAGCTTTATAGTTGTATTGGTCTTTTAGTATGGCCTTCTTAAAATTTGCTATGGCAGCTGCGTAGTTTCCAGCGGTTAAACTGGCCATACCTATGTTGTAATAGTATTCTGAATTTTTGTTAGACAACTCTTCTATGTTGTGAGTATTTTGGGCACAAGAGTATAGGCTTAAAAAACCTAGCAAAAAAGCAAAGATAATATAAAAACTTCTATAATGTTTCATTTAATATATTATAACATTTATAAACTATTGGTTACTTTGACATTAAAGATGTCTCCATAACTTTCCTTAACGCTTGCATGGAAGAGCGTATTAGCACTATGTAATCGTTTATAAGTTTTTGAGCTTTTTCTATATCTCCAGCGGCGAATTCCTTTATTTGTACAGACATATCACCCATAGCAAGACTTTCCAGTGTATTTTTTATATCGTTTATAATTAAATTTAGTTTTTCCAACGATTTGTTCATATTTTCAACGATATCTTTCAAATCCCCTTCTAAATTTGTAGAGTCTATCCTTACACTTAAATTTCCCTTTGCCACCTCTGATAACGTATCGTTTATATCGTGGAAAACGTTGTCAAACTTTGACAAAGACTCATTTATAACCCTTGCCATATTTTTTAAATCACCATCAAGCTCTGATTCGTTTACCCTTTCTTTAAAGTTTCCTTTAGCTATATTCTTTATGACTTTTTCTATTTCATTCATAGACAAATCAACTTCGTTTAACATCCTAGATAGTGAGTCTAGTATATCGCCAAATTCTCCTTTTAGTTCTGGTTTACTGGTTTTCAAATAATCAAACCTCATAGACTTTGTAATATTTTGTATAACGTTTATTAGTTTGTTTATATTTGATTGGATATCTTTTTCTACAAAGAATGTGGCTATAGCCACCAAAAGGGCCATTAAAGAAGATATCATTAATTTTATACCAACTGAGTTTATGTAGTTTATAGTTTCTGACTCTTTTTGTTTAAAAGTAAGTTTAGAATTTTCTAACACTTTGTTAAAACCTTTTCTAAAAGGTTGCCATACAGTGGTTTGATATTTTATGCTATCTTGCATATATTGTTGTTGATTTTGAGAGTTTATGTTATTTACAGCATCTAAGGTATGTGCTATAAACTTATCTAATAAATTTCTTAAATTTTGGTCTTTTATAATAGTTTCATGAGATTTTACATATTTCAAAGCTGGAAAGTACATGTTGTTTCTTGCAAAATTGTTGGACGGATCTATAAGTATGG
The DNA here is from genome assembly GCF_054656715.1 of Hydrogenobaculum acidophilum. Lineage (NCBI taxonomy): Bacteria > Pseudomonadati > Aquificota > Aquificia > Aquificales > Aquificaceae > Hydrogenobaculum > Hydrogenobaculum acidophilum. The sequence continues at coordinate 58,042 of NZ_BAAHXP010000010.1, read as the reverse complement.
TAGAGTATGTATTTTTTAATGTAAGTATCTCTTCAAACAATTTGTGTAAGTTTTCATTTTGATGGTAAGCTTTGTCTAAAGAAATGATTTTGTTTTCTATATGTTTACCTGTAAAGTATAGAGAGATTTGGGCTACGCTTGCTCCCACAAAGATGAAAAATATTATACTCCATAGCTTAGCTTTTATGCTCATAGAACCTCCTTGTATTTAAGTTTACACGTAAAATATTGTTTTATTCATATATTTTATTTTGAAAATTATAAGATATGATTATATTAATATATTTTAATATCTATTGTCTTTCTTATAATTGATTTAAAATCGTATCTTTCTTTTAAATCGTATACTTGTTGGTCTATATTATTTATATTAAAGTCTTTTTTAAGCAATGTTTTTGCGCTTTTAACAACATCGTTGTAAAATTCATCATCTTCCATGTAAGAGGGAAAATCTATTGTAAATTCTACAATGGTGTTGAAAAGCTCATTGTTTATAGTCTCTAAATCTATGTCGTTTCTTAGAGTCATTATTATATGTCCTTCAAAACTCTCTAATATGGCTTTTAATTTTCCAGCATCTTCTATGTTGTCTATATCCTTTAATATTAACACATCTAAAAAGCTTATGTCTTCGTAAGATGGTGTTTCAAAGGTATTTAGGTCTACAACCCCTAATATGCCTTTTTGGGTTTCTTTTATAAAGTTTACAAGATTCTCTATTTTTAACATTGTATAAGCCTTATCTTCATATCTTACACAAATTCGTTTTAGTTTTGTAAGCGTTTGTGTGAATATAGTGTAAAAATCTTGGAGGGGTTTTGGTATTTCTGATTTTTCCTTCTCTTTTGCATTTTCACCCTCTATGTTTGGGCTGTAGTTTATTTTTGGTATAGAAGTGCTTATCTCTTTTGACATTCCTAAATCTCTTATAGTTAGATTTGCGTCGTTGATAGCATTTTTTAAAAAGCTGGAAAATTTTACACCATCTATACCAAACCTGCTTAACCTATTTAGCATTATAAACCCAGCATTTTCGTCGTTTTGTAGTATAAACTTTACACCAAGTATAGAAAGGTGTATTGTAAAAGATAAGTTTATAGCTTGTTTTGATATTGGTAATTTTTTGATGGTGTTATATTTGTAGTATGGTGCGTAAGATGAGTATCCTATAACTATACTTTTAATAAAATCCTCAAAACCGTAAAACACCTTTTCAAAGTAAGTGGCATTTAAGCTTATCATGTCTTTTCCAAACATATCTTTTTCAAACACTCTAGATATGTATGAGTATAATTTTGATGGGTCTTTTACGATATTTAGTATCTTGCTTTTGATATCAATATGGTTGTTTTTATTTAAAAAGTCTATTATAATAAGAAGCCCATCTATCATAGATAACATGAGAAGGTCGTAAAATCTACTTTTTTGGGTGCAGGCTATTTGACATATGTTGTCAAACATTGCTGTTTGAAGGATGAGTATTTGCTCTATTTCTGTTAGTTCTTTTAGCCCATCTTTATATTCTGTTATAGCTTCTTTTGATATAGCTTTTAATGTAAAATCTCTTATCCTTGAGAGTCCAAGCCTTATAATGGCAGATTTTATATCTTTTATATCTATGCCTTTGTTTGAATAAGCGTTGTTGGCTATTTTTAATATATCTTCTTCCAATGTTGGCATGTTTCTTATAAGTGCATATATTTTGTCTACGTTGGTATTTTCATCGGTAAGCTCCATTATTATAGGCATTACTCCTTTGACAAAATCATGGGCTTCAAAATCTTCTATAGCATCAATTTCTATCCTGAATTTTTGTTCTTTTTTTACGCGAGTTGGTTTTTTGTATAGTTTTATAGCTTTTTGTAGCGTATCTTTTGATATGGGGTTCTCAAAAAGAAGCCCTACACAGTTGTTGTTTGGATTTAAATTGTCTAATACCACTTTTGCTTTTACCTCTTCTTGTAGTATGCTTATGGAAAAGTCTTTGTTTTCTAAAAGCGTTTTAATCGTATCTTGATTTGGTACTTCTAGAAGAGCTCCTTCGTAGGATATGTTTTTTATGATACCGTAAGTAGTTTATATATGTGTATAAAATCTAAGATGTTTTCTTTTATTCAATGTTTTTGTTAAGGGGCTTTTAAAAGCCCCTTAGATTTTTACCAAGTTACTACTTTACCTGCCATCCCTAAGCTTGGTAGCGCCGCGGTCGGCGTTAGTAGTGGGAAATCGTAGGCCAAATCTTCTTCTTTCATGCCGTTTAAATCTAAAGATTGTTTGCAAGCTATCATCTGTACGCCGTTTTGACGGGCTAAGTTGATAAAGTAAGATATAGGTTGTCCACCTTCCATAGGATATGTGTTTTCAGCTACGCCCTTTTTAAGAAGCTGCGTGGAAGGCCCAGTGAAATACATAACTACATTCATGTCTTCGGCAGCAGCAGTTGAGGCTAAGAAAAATGCAGATGGCAACCTCGCCGGGTTTTCTGGACCAGTTAGAAGTATCACCACCAAATCGGGAGCTTTTTGTTCCATAGACTTCCTCCTTTTAAGGATATTACAATAACATAATAAAATTAATTTTGTATACTGTCAATAAGATTTTCTTATAAGATATTTTGTGAGTTTTTACCTTTGCAATATCTTGTCAAAAAATGGGATATCTTCTGGGTACGTAAGCTTTATATTCCAATAAGAGGATTCTACTATACCAACACTATATCCATAACACTCTAACAGATACGCATCGTCGGTGGCTTTTATACCATCCTCTATCGCTTTTTCATGGCAGTATTTGATAACATCTGTTTTAAAACATTGAGGTGTCTGAGCCAACCAAACGTTATCCCTTTGAATAGTTTTTAAAATTCCGTTTTCTAGTTTTTTTATAGTATCTCTTGCTTTTGCTGCTGCTATCTTTCCGTCGTAGTTTTCCAAATCCATTACTTTTTTAAACACTTCTCTACTGGCAAATGGTCTTGCGCTATCGTGAATTACCACTATATCATCTTTTACCATCTCCAGTGCAAATCTTACGGAATCCTGTCTTTCTTTACCACCGTATATAAACCTTGCTCCAAACTTATGGGCATCGTATAAAATATTTGGCTCCACATCTTGAGGGACCGTCATTATTATCTCGCTAAAAAGATCTGCTACCTTTCTAAGGGTAAAAGCGTAAAGAGGTATATCTTTAAACTTTATAAACTGTTTTTTTATACCGGCTCTTTTGCCTACGCCAGCTGCCAAAAGTATCAAAGACGGCATCTATTCTTCTTTTTTTAAGTTTATAAATTCTACCATTTGATCCTTTGGTATTTGCTCTAATATTGGTATAAGCTCTTCTTTTGTATCCACTACAAACCCGCACCAAACCATGTTTTTCACTTCAGACTCAAGTACCTCTCTTAAAAGCCTATCTAAGAATTTCTTTTTTGACTCTTCATTTTCTTTGTCTAGCTCAAACTCCAACACTTCCGCTAACTCTGGGTCAAAATCCTCCAAATTGTCTTTTGGACTAAACACCACATACACTTTTAGTGGGTTTTTCCCTATCTTTTCAAGCTCTTCATACTTTTTGTCTATAAGCTCTTTTACTTTGTGTCTTACGCTCATAATCCTTCTCCTATGTATTCAGCCTTTGAAGTTTTGGTTTCCCAAACAATTACTTTGTATATATTTACTTCGTTTAAAAGCCCAGCTTTTTCAAATTTTTCTTTTGTATAATTATATATATATTTTGCTAGTGCTTCTGCCGTGGGGCAAAAATCCACCACCGTGAGTTTTAATCCGTATTCTTGATTTAGCTTGTTAAAAGCCTCAAAAAGTGGATCGTTTTTATCTATGATAAAGCTATGGTCGAATTGTTCTATGAGTGGGTTTAGTGCGCTTTTAAGATGATGGAAATCCATCACCATGTCTTGGTTGTCAAGTACATTTGATGATAACACCACCTCTATTTCGTAGCTATGCCCATGAAGGTTTATGCATTTGTTTTCTTGACAATCAGAGCCTAAATTTGAGCCTCTTGAACATGTTAGATTTTGTTTCCAAACCCTGTGTCCAGCTTCAAATCTAAAGGTTTTTGATATATACCACATTTACCACACCACCACGTTTTTAGCTTTTAGTATGAGTTTTGCTATGTCTTCCCAGCTAAGTAAAAATTCTTCTTGAACCTTTAGTCCTCTTGCAGATACGTCTTCTTTACATAGATACCAGTTTTTGTTTGGTGCTCTTAAGACTGCATCTTGTATAAGTATTACGATGTCGTTTTCAGAAGGTAGGCTACTTTTGAAATCTCCAAACTTTCTTACAAGCCAAACGGTGTTTGGGTTTTCTACCATACAAGCACCGCCTTTGATTTTAATATAATATCTTTTACTTCTTCAGAGGATATAATTTTTGGCTCTATTATAAACTCAAAAGCCTTCAAACCTCTTGATTCTATACAAGAGCTCTCGGCATAAAAGCTTACGTTTAACATACCCATCTGCTCTATCATTTTTTCAAAACTTGCTATACCAAGAGCTTCTGGGCGCCATTTTGTTATAGCGTAGATACCATCGCCTGTGAATACAACGTTTGTATCGTTTGTGATACCGCTTGCAGCGGCTAGTCTTAAGCCTTCGTGCGCTTTCCAAGAAAAGGGCTCTGATTTAAGTATAAAACTTATCATATCAATTAAAGTTTATGACCTTATCAAACTCTGATATCTTTCTAAACATATCGTAAGAAGAGCTTGAAATAAAGTTTTGGGATTTTATAGACTCTTCAACGCCCCTTTGACGGGCTGAATGAGCACAATATATTATCTTTACACCTATATCTAAAAAGCTTTTTGTCATGTCGTAAGTAAGCCAGTAAGTGCCGTTTCCGCTTAAAAATATCGTCACGCTAGCTTTTCCTACAAGGGCTTTTGATAGTTTGTATACGCTGTCAAAGTCTTTCGAAAAGGGGTTTGATGTCACTACTATAAGTATGTTCATCTTGCTTTTCTAACGATTATCTCCCATCTTTTATCGTCTATCTTGTTGGTGGCTAGCACCTCTTGACCTTCATCTGTCATACTCTTTGGCACGCTAACTGCCGACGGTTCGTAATCCACTATTACCCTTAATATCTCTCCTTTTTCCATGGTCTCTAAAACCAGCTTGCTTTTCACAAAGGTAAAAGGACAAATCTCTCCGGTGATATCAAGCTCTTTGTTTATTTTAAAATCACTCATCTTAACAATGATAATATTATTAAAAGCCAAATACTATGATTATAGATATAAATTTACCCAACTTTCCAATGTAAGTATGACATAAAAAGTCTCCTATGGCATAATTTTTTAAAAACTGTATTCACAATTAAGCGACAAGCCTGTCACCGTTTGCAATAACAAAAAAGAGATTATCATCAATGGCTAAAATCCCATTGGTAATGTTTAGAAATTTATCGTAAGCTTTTATACTATCCTTTATAGCTTTTATCTTTTCATCGTTTAGTCTTACTTTCTTCATAAGATTATTTTATATGTCTCCAAGTATCTTTTTCACACTTTCTTTTATAGATTTTGATATGCCAAGTTTTTTAAGCTTTTCATCGTCAGATTTTATAAAATCATAAAGGCTGTCAAAGTGTCTATATATAATCTCTCGTTTTATCTTACCAACGCCTTTTACCTTTGATAGCGTATCTTCTATAAACTCTTTTGAGCGAAGGTTTCTATTGTAGGTAATGGCAAAACGGTGCGCCTCGTCTCTTAAAAGCCCAAAGACCCTATAAAGGGCTTGGTTGTCTTTTATGGGTATTTCAAGCCCATCTTCTGTATAGATGATTTCTTCTTTTTTTGCTAAAGAGCATACGTATATGTTTAATAAAAATTTTTCCTTTACTTCGATACCCATTGAAAGTTGACCTTTACCACCGTCTATAAGCCACATATCCGGAGCCTTATCCTCTTTTGATACTATCCTTTTTGCCCTTCTTGATAAAACCTCTTTCAAAGAAGCAAAATCATCTATGTAATCCACGGTTTTAATCTTGTATCTTCTATATTTTGATTTGTTTAGGCTGCCTTCTTCCCAAACCACTATAGAACCCACTGTGTAATGTCCTTGAAAATGACTTATATCGAAACACTCTATCAGTTTTGGGGCTTTTTTCCCAAAAAGCTTATGAAATTCGCTTTCAAACTCTGCAGTGTCTGGTTTTAAAATTACATTCTTTTCTATTATCTTTAAAAGCTGTTTTGGTATATTTAAAGAGAAGCTTGTATCTTTTCGTTTTGATTTTATAAAAAGCCTAAAATTTTCTGTAATATCAAAGTTTGTTATTATTTTCTTAGGGATGATATTTGACATATAATATGTGCCAAGCATCTCTTCATGGTCTATAATCTGGTCTTTGTTTATAGAAAACTCTTTATAAGCCACAAGACGTTTGTTTCTTATTATGAAAAGCCATAAACTATAACCTTCCAAGTAAAACACATCCGCTTCTTCTATATCGTATAAAAACACCCCTTGACCTTCTACTATGTTCTGCAAAGCCAATACCTGGTCCCTTAAAAATGCCGCTTTTTCAAAAGCTAAATTTGAAGCGTATTGCTCTATTTTTTCGTGCAAAATAGGAAGTACATCTTTTACGTTGCCCGATAAAAAGGCTTTGGCGGATTTTACGCTTATAGCGTAGTCTTCTTTGGATATTAAATTTGCGCAAGGACCAGAGCAAAGCCCAAGATGATAATCCATACATGGTGTTGGTCTTTTTGGCATTTCTTCACACGTTCTTAGCTTGAAGGTGCTATGTATTAGCTTTTTAATCTTTATAGCTTTGTTTACATTTAGAAAGGGTCCAAAAGCTTCTCCTTTTTCTTTCGTGTCTCTGGTGATTTTAACAGTAGGATAATCTTCGTCAGTTATAAGTATGATAGGGTAACCGCTACCGTGTTTTAAAAGCACGTTGTATTTTGGCTTGTGAGTTCTTATAAGGTCCATTTCTAACAAAAGAGCTTCGTATTCGCTGTTGGTCACTATCCACTGAAGCTCCGTGGAATGTCTAAATATATTTTCTTCCTTTTGAGAGTTTGCCCTTTCTTTTAGATGCTGTAATAATCTTTTTTTAAGGCTTACCGCTTTTCCTATATAGATATAGTGTCTTTGGTTTTTAAAAATATAAACGCCTGGTTCTTCGGGGGCTTTTTCTATAAGTTCAGCGAGTTCCATACCTACTCAAATTAATAAAACGGTTGTTTGTATCTAAACATCTTTTATTCTATCAAAGTTTAATATATCCATATAATCCCACTCTCTATAAGCCATAGCATATATTTTCTTTTTAGATAGGTAGTTTAACATATCTTCTTTTATTTCAAGGGCAGCTATTATAGGAATAATTTTATAATCCTGATATTCCTTGAAAAGCGCCCTAAACCTCGGTATTGTATCTTCTAGAAAACTATCTATATAAGCTGTCCTCATAGTTGATTTTACTTCTATAAGGTATACGGTTTTACATGTATCAGATACCGCTATTACATCAAACTCCCCATTAAGGTCTTTTGTTTTTCTTTCCGCATTTGTAAAGATGGCACTAAGTTCACAAGAAAAGTACTTTTCGACAACAGGTCTTACCGCAGGCCTTACTATATCTTCTGTGAGTTTACCAACTTTATTTGCAATCTCACCCATCAGTTTATTAAACTCTCTTCTGTCTTTTTGTCTATCTTCTTCTGATTGCCTTTTATACTCTTCCATCTTCCTGTTGAATTCTTCTCTGTCTTTTTGTCTATCTTCTTCTGATTGCCTTTTATACTCTTCCATCTTCCTATTGAATTCTTCTCTGTCTTTTTGTCTATCTTCTTCTGATATTTTTACAATTTCCTCAATTCGTCTGTTAAACTCTTCCCTATCAAGCTTTCTGCTTTCTTCTGATTGCCTTTTATACTCTTCCATCTTCCTATTGAATTCTTCTCTGTCTTTTTGTCTACTTTCTTCTGATATTTTTACAAGCTCTCTCATCTCTTCCTTGAAAGAAATCATTTCTATCGTAAGTCTTTCAACGAGTTCTTCTAACTTGTCAATCCTTTCCTCTACCGTCTTCATAAGCTCCTCTTTAAAAAAGATAAATACTTTTTACCAAAAAAACAACTATATATGATATAAGCCATTCTAATTTTTATTTACCATTCAAGTGTAATCTTGAAAGTTCCGTTTTCGTATTTGGCTTTTACCGAGATACTATTTCGCTGACAGAGAGCTTTTACTATATAAAGACCAAGGCCTAAGCCTTCTTTTGATTCGTCTTCACGGTAAAAAAGCTCAAAGATTTTTGAGGCATCTGATATAGGCTCGCTTGGGTTTTCCACTACAAGCTTGGAAGATGATATTTTGACGTTTATAAAACCGTTTTCTTTGTTGTATTTTATGGCATTATCAAAGATGTTCTCTATTATCATAGACATATCCATGGGGTCTGCATAAACTTTAAGCGTTGTATCCTCTTCAATGCTAACAGCGATATTTTTTGACTCTAGGGCATCTTCTAAAGAATCTACGGCATCCTTAACAAATTCATTTATATTTATCAAGGTTTCTTCGTTTGGCTTTGATATGAAAATGGATTTTACACGGTTTACCGTATCCTCAATACGAGCTATAGCTTCTTTGGCACGTTTATCTTTTATGTCTATAAGTTTTAAAATACCAACCGGTGTGTTTATAGCGTGCATGCTACCCTTTAGGACTATATCAAGCTTTTGGGTGTAATCTTCAATAGGCTTTAAAAATATGCCAGCAAACAAATAAGATATACCAAAAACAGATAATGTTAGCAAGAAAAACAACAAGCTTGCATAAAAGATTATTTGCTTTTCTGATTCTATTATATCTTCCATAGAGGCTTTTAAGAACACCGTATATATATTACCGTTGTATTCAAACCTGTCTTTTATCTTTATGGTATTTTTATCGTCTTTGTCTATTTTGTTTACATCGTAATAAACTTTACCGTTTGATTTGATAGTGATGCTAAAACCTGGTGGAAGCGTAAAGGCTTTGTGGTTTGCCACTTTTAGGATGGCTATTTTTGCAAGTTCCTCTGAACGATTTTTTATTATCTCTTGGGCGTATCCGACGTAAAGGTTGTATACAATATAGTAGAAAAATCCCATTACAAGTACAAATATGATTGAATTTAGTATGGCAAATTTTAACTTTGCATTTGTAAAAAGGTTTTTAAACAAGTCTGTAGCCAAGACCTGGGACGTTTCTTATAATGTCTTTGTTCTCTTCTTTTAAAAGTTTTCTTAAAAGCTTAAGATGGGTCCTTATGGAATCTTGGCTTGGAGTCTCCGCCATATCCCAGCAGTTTTGCATAAGAGTTTCGTAAGATACAAGTTTTCCAGCTTTAAATATAAGAGTTTCCAATATGCAGGCTAACTTTCTGGTAAGCTCTTTCTCTTCACCGTCCACTATAAGGACTTTCTTATCCATGTCGTAAAGCACATTTTCCCTTAGTTTTACAACACTTCCTTTTATGTTGTGCTTTCTCCTTATAACAGCCTTTATACGAAGAATAAGCTCTTCTACGCTAAAGGGCTTTGTAATATAATCGTCTGCCAAACAATCCTCAAAACCCTTAGTCTTGGTGCTAAGGTCAGCTATAGCACTTATAAAAATGATAGAAGCTTCTTTGTTTAACTCTCTGATATCTTTACAAAGGTTTATGCCGCTCTCTTTTCCAAGCATTATATCAAGGCATATAACATCAAACTCTTCAGATTTTAAAAACAACAGTGCATCTTGGGCACTGTCCGCCCCTTCACACATAAATCCATTTTCTTTTAATTTTTTACATAAAAGCTCTAAAAGCGTCTTATCATCTTCTACAACAAGTATTTTCATAGATACGTAGCTTCTGAGAGTTTTATAACCTCTTCTTTTAACCCTTCCAAGCCTCTTTGTTTTAGGCTTTTAACAAAATGACTTCCTATCACCACGCCGTCCACATATTGTTTCAAAGCGTTTATATGCTCTTTTGTGGATATACCAAAACCAAGCACTATAGGCTTATGGCAATGCTCTTTGTAAGCTTTTGCGTATTCTTTTATGCTGTCTATCGGAAGTTTATCCCTTGCACCTGTTATACCTGTTATAGATACCATATAAACAAAATCGGTGGACATCTTACATACGGTAGATACTCTTCCGTTTTTAAAAGAGGTGGGAGCTAGAAGCATCACAAGGCTAAGACCTCGTTTATCAAGGGATTTTCTGATGTCTTCTGATTCCTCGGCGGGCAAATCTGGTATTATAAAACCATCTATACCAGCTTCTTTGGCCTCATCAAAAAAACTATCCAAACCAAGCTTAAAAATAGGGTTAAAATATGTCATCAACAAAAAAGGTTTATCTTTGTGTTTTGTCTTTAGGCTTTTAGAAAGATTAAATATATCTTTGTGGGTGATACCGTTTTGTAGAGCTATAGTATGAGCTTCTTGGATTGTTGGGCCATCTGCCACTGGGTCTGAAAAAGGAAACCCAATCTCTATCATATCAGAGCCGTTTTCTAAGAGTATGTCAAAAGCTTTGTAAGAGGTTTCTAAATCGGGGTATCCGGCCACCATGTAAGAGAGCAACGATATCTTGTTTTTTTCTTTTAAAAGCCTAAAAGTTTCAGATATATTCATTTTAGCTCCGTAATCTCTTTTTCTTTGGAAGCCGATAGGTTTGATATCTCATCTATATATTTGTCTGTAATCTTTTGAAGTTTATCAAGAGCTCTTTTTATTTCATCTTCAGATATGCCTTCCAAAGACTCTATCATCTCTTTGGCATCTCTTCTTATGTTTCTTATAGCCACCTTCGCTTCTTCGGTAGTCTTATGTAAAAGTTTTACAAGCTCTTTACGTCTTTCTTGGGTAAGAGGGGGCAGCGTAATGCGTAGCGTATTTCCCTGTCTTGCTGGGTTTAAAGATAGTTGTTCCATTATAGCTTTTTCTATTGGCGATATAGCGTTTTGGTCCCATACCTGAATGAGTATCTGACTTGGCTCTGGTACGCTTACGTTACCCACTTGTTTAATAGGTACCCTAGAGCCGTAATACTCAATCTTTATATCTTCCACCAAAGAGCTAGAGGCTCTACCTGTTCTAAAACCTGCCAATTCGCTCTTAAAATGGCTTATGCTCTTTTTCATGCTCTCTTCAGCTTCTTTCAAGATATCCTCTATCATATTACTTATTATAAATCAAAAGCCTGTAATTTTTATGAAAATTTGATATAATAATAAATTATTAACTTTGAGAGGTAAAGCTATGGGTAGTAAGAATGCAGCGAGGTTGCAAGACTTGATGTTAAATCAGCTAAGAAAGTCTAAAGTAAAAGTGTCTATATATCTTTTAAACGGCGTAAGGTTGCAAGGTAAGGTAAGATCTTTTGACCTTTATACAATACTTATAGAAGATGGTAAACAACAAACGCTTGTATACAAGCACTCTATCACAACTATAATACCAGCCGAAAGACTAGAACTAAATTTTAACGAAGTAGACGAAGAGGAGGAAGAAAATTACAACGTATAATATTTCATCTTGATTTCACTTTTCTAGGTTATACTAATTTAATGGACTTAAATGTACCAAAACATATAGCTATAATAATGGATGGCAATGGAAGATGGGCTCAAGATAAGGGAAAGAGTAGGTTTTACGGACACTATGCAGGGGCTGAGGTAGTGGAGCCTATCACTTTAAAAGCCAAAGAGCTTGGCGTGAGTTATCTTACACTTTTTGCATTTTCTACAGAAAACTGGAAAAGACCAAAAGAAGAAATAGATGTGCTTTTTAAGCTTTTCAAAGAATACCTTGTAAGAAAAGAAGAAAGTATTTTAAAAAATGGTATAAAGATGAAGTTTATAGGAAGAAGAGACAGGATACCAAAAGATCTTCTTCAGTATATGGAAGACATAGAGCAAAAAACCAGTCAAAACAACTCTATAACGCTTACACTGGCAGTGGATTACGGCGGATTAGACGACATTACAAGGGCATTTAACAAGCTTTTGGATAAAAAAAAGAAAATAATAACCCAAGAGGATATAAAAAAAGCTTTGGACACATACTTTCTACCGGCGGTAGACCTTCTTATAAGAACTGGCAACGAAAAAAGGATATCAAACTTTTTACTTTGGGATTTGGCTTACGCTGAGCTTTTTTTCTGCGAAAAATACTGGCCAGATTTTACACCAGAAGATTTGTGCATCATAGTGGAAGATTTTTTCAGAAGGAAAAGGCGCTTTGGAGCAGTAGAACCGGTAGATATGATATAATAAGAAAATAAGGCGCGTAGCTCAGTTGGGAGAGCGCAGGCTCGACACGCCTGAGGTCAGGGGTTCGATCCCCCTCGTGCCTATTGATAGGCATTACATAAGGAGGTTTTATGAGCAAAATAATAGACGTAAAAGCAAGAGAAGTCTTAGATTCCAGAGGAAATCCTACAGTTGAAACAGAAGTAATCTTAGAGTCTGGTGTTAGTGGTATAGCGATAGTACCAAGCGGAGCATCTACGGGTTCAAAAGAGGCGTTGGAGCTAAGAGATAAAGATGAAAGATACATGGGGAAGGGTGTATTAAAAGCCGTAGAAAACGTAAACAAAGAAATAGCAAAAGCTATTATAGGAATAGATGCTTCAAACCAAACGGAGCTTGACCTCACACTTATAGAGTTGGATGGTACCGACAACAAATCAAACCTAGGAGCAAACGCGATATTATCGGTAAGCATGGCTTCAGCAAGAGCTATGGCCAATGAGCTTGGAATACCTCTTTTTGCATATCTAGGTGGTGTTTTTGCAAGAAAACTACCTGTACCTCTTATGAACATAATAAACGGTGGGGTCCACGCAGACAACCCTCTTAGCATTCAGGAGTTTATGATAGTGCCTTATGGAGCGGATACATTTTCTGATGCTCTTAGGATGGGAGCCGAAACCTTTCATACTCTTAAAAGCCTATTAAAAGAAAATGGGTTTGCCACATGCGTAGGTGATGAAGGGGGCTTTGCACCAAACTTGGAATCCACAGATATGGCTATAGAATTTATACTAAAAGCTATAGAGAAAGCAGGATATACACCAGCAGAAGATATAGCAATAGCTCTTGATTTTGCAGCATCTGAATTTTACAAAGATGGTATATACACCATAGATGGTAAAAGCTACGACAAAGAAGGTCTTTTAGAGTTTTGTGTAAAGCTTTTAGAAAAATATCCGATAATATCTATGGAAGACCCGGCTTCTGAAGAAGACGAAGAGGGATGGCAAATGCTTACAGAAGAACTAGGCGATAGAGTACAGCTCGTGGGCGATGATTTGTTTGTAACAAATCCAAGTATATTTTTGGAAGGTATAGGAAAAGCCATGGCAAATGCGATACTTATAAAGCTAAACCAAATAGGGACTGTCACAGAAACCCTAGAAACCATAGCTATAGCAAAACAATACCGCTACAACGCCATAGTATCACACAGGTCTGGAGAAACTGAAGACACGTTTATAGCTCATTTAGCCGTAGGCACAAACGCAGGACAGATAAAAACGGGTTCTTTGTCAAGGTCTGAGAGAATAGCAAAGTACAACGAGCTTTTAAGAATAGAAGAATACCTTGGGTACGGAGCCCAGTATGCGTCAAAAGAAGAATTTTGGCCATTTTTACAGTAACTTTATAACTAAAGGCTTTTTCCTTTTGGCCGTATTTTACACCATATGGAATGTGTTTGTAAGCTCTTCTAACATATTTTCACTGATGGCTTTGGAAAATTCAAACGCACCTATTGAAAAGCTGTTAAAAAGGGAAGAGGAAAAGTACAACTATCTATACGCAAAAAAACAACAAATAGATGAAAGCCCAGACTTTTTTATGAAAAAATTCGCTAGTGAATATATGCAAATGCAAAGACCCAACGAAAAGATTATAATACTTCCTAAAAATTTATGGTTTAAAAAGCCAGAAGACGATAAAGATGTATCAAGCTCAAAATAGCGCTTACAAAAGCCTACAGCCCCTTTTGGGGCTTTTACCCTTTCATATAAACCTATCTAATCTTATGTATGCAATCATAATCGATACCGTCATATACTTTATTACCATATGGGCTATCGTATATGTATCACACAAATACGATGCTATTCATATAAGAAAACCTGCCATAGCAAGCTATACGATACTAAGCCTGTTTTTTATAAGTATTTTCAAGTTTGCCCTCTTGTCTTTGGCTTTTATTGGTATAGTATACATATTGTCAAACCTATAAATGTGCTAAAATAATTAACAATGGATAATTTGCATGGACTCACAGAACAAGAGTATGAAACTATCAAATCCCTAATAGGTAGAGAGCCAAACGATATAGAGCTTGGTATATTTGGGGTTTTGTGGTCGGAACATTGTTCTTATAAAAGCTCAAAACCTCTTTTAAAAAGATTCCCTACGGAAGGCCCATACGTAGTGCAGGGTCCCGGTGAAAACGCAGGGGTTATAGAACTAGAAGATGTCTTTGTAGCTTTTAAGATAGAAAGCCATAACCACCCATCTTTTATAGACCCTTTTAACGGTGCAGCCACTGGAGTAGGTGGAATAATAAGAGACATAATATCAATGGGTGCAAGACCTATAGCGCTCCTTGATTCTTTGAGATTTGGAGATATAAACCAAAGCAAAAGAATAACAAAAGGTGTAGTAAAAGGCATAAGCCACTATGGAAATTGTATAGGTATACCCACTGTTGGCGGTGAGACGTTTTTCGATGAGTGTTACAACAAAAACCCGCTAGTGAACGTATTTTGCATAGGTGTAATGCCTAAAAGCAAAATATACAAAGCAAGAGCTACCAAAGTAGGCCAACTCTTGTTCCTAATAGGCTCTTCCACTGGAAGAGACGGTATACATGGAGCCACGATGGCAAGCTCTCAGTTTGACGAAAAAGCTTTGAAGAGACGCTCAAACGTACAAATTGGAGACCCGTTTTACGGTAAGAAGCTTTTAGAGTCTATAATGTATATGGTGGATAAAGATTTACCCATTGGCATACAGGATTTAGGAGCTGGTGGTATAGCTGGAGCTTGTTTTGAAATAGCTTACAAATCAAACATGGGGGTTGATATAAACTTAGATGAAGTGCCCCTAAGAGAAAACGATATGAACGCTTACGAAATACTTCTTTCTGAAAGTCAAGAAAGGATGCTTATAGTCATAGAAAAAGAAAACCTTCAAGAGCTAATAAATATAGCAAGCAAATTTCATCTATCTTGGTGTGTATTAGGAGAAACAACAACATCAAACACAGTAAACATATATTTTAAAGGTGAAAGAGTAGCATCTTTGGACTATAAGATAGTGGCAGAAGGAGTGCCTAGCTGCTACGTAACACCTTCTAAAACCTTTAGTCCATCCATGGAAAAATTCATACCCGAAAAAATAGAGCCAAAAGAGCTTTTCATAAAGGTAATATCAAACCCAAACATAGCCTCAAAAGAACACATATACACCCAGTATGACTTTGAAGTGGGCACAAATACAGTTTTAGGACCTTCAAGCGACGGAGCTGTACTAAGGATAAAATGGCCTTTAAGACCGGAGATAAAATCAAACCAAGGAATAGCGATAAAAGCCGATGGCAACCCTTACTATATGGAAGCAGATCCTTACGAAGGGGCTAGGTGGAATGTGGCAGAATGTGTTAGAAATTTAGCTTGCGTAGGTGCAAAAGCCATTGCTTTTAGCGATTGCCTTAACTTCGGAAACCCAAGAAGAGAAGACGTAGCTATAAAAATGGAGCTTTGCGTAAACGGCATGGCAGATGCCATGAAAGAATTTTCCATACCTGTCATAAGTGGAAACGTATCTTTATACAACGAAACCGTAGAAGGCTCTAACATCGTAAACGTAATGCCAACACCGGTAATAGTAGGTGTAGGGCTTTTAGAAGATGTACACAAGCATATAGACCATAGGTTTAAAAAACCGTCAAGCCTATTCCTTATAGGAAACCTAAACCAAGAGTATACTCTAAACGGCTCCTTGGTGCAAAAGATATTAACAGGTAGCGTAAGAGGTGCTCTTACAAAAGTAGATATTGAAAAAGAAAAACTCTTGACTGAGCTTGTTATAAAACTTATCAAAGAAGACCTCATTTTATCAGCTCACGATGTGTCAATGGGAGGTCTTATAACAAACATATTTGAGAGTCTTGTAGATACAAACTTAGGAGCAAACGTGAGCCTTTATGTAGATGAAGATCCAACGATGTTTTTATTTGCAGAAAACCCCACAAGGGTAGTGGTAAGCGTAGAGCAAGAACTAGAAGAGCAGTTTAAAAATATGGTAGAACAAACGCCCCTTGATTGGATGCTAATAGGAAACATCACCAACGAAAGAAGCTTTATTATAGAATACAACGGAAGAGAACTTGTAAGCTGCGATTTAGAAACAGCAAAACATATATGGAAAAACAGTCTAAAAGATTTCTTTTAATCTACACGTTCACGTTTCTAACGGTGTTTATATTGGATGAGATAACGAAAATAGAGATAAGACACATCTTAAAACCAAACGAAAGCATAGATGTATTACCTATACTTAAAATAGTTTTAATATACAACAAAGGCATTGCTTTTGGTATGCTTTCTGGTATTGGTGGTGTTTTAAGGGTCCTTCTTCTAGAAATACTTCCTATTTTGGCTATTTTTATAAGTGGTTTTTATGCTTTTAAAAGCAAAGATACAAAAATAAGTATACTAATGGGTATGCTATCGGGCGGGGCTTTTGGAAACTTGTTTGAAAGGATATATTACGGCAAAGTTACAGATTTTTTATACTTTCATATAGAAAATCATTATTGGCCAGCTTTTAACGTGGCGGATAGCGCTGTTAGTTTGTCTATAGCAGGGCTTATACTGTTATCACTAAAAGAGCGTGAAAGATAATATGGCAAAGGTAAAAATATGCGGTATCACAAATTTAGAAGATGCTCTTTTGGCCCAAGAGCTTGGTGCTGATTTTTTAGGTTTTATACTTTATCCCAAAAGCAAAAGATACATAGAATTAGAAGATGCTTTGAAGATAAAAAAACATTTAAAAATACCAACGGTGGCGGTAATAGTAAATGAACCTATCGAAAAAGTAAAAGAGCTTCTCAATCATTTTGATTTTGTACAGCTTCACGGCGATGAGGATTGTGCTTTTAGCATATCAAATAGAATTATAAAAGTTTTTAGAGTAAAAGATGCTTTGCCAAACATAGAAAAATGCTGGGATGAAAACATACTTTTGTTTGACACACTATCTAATCAGTATGGTGGGACTGGTAAAAGTTTTGATTGGAACATATTAAAACCTTTAAAAAGAGATTTTTTTGTATCTGGAGGACTAAACGAAGAAAATTTAGAAAATCTAAAAGATATAAAACCTTACGCTGTTGATGTGGCATCTGGTGTTGAAACAAAACCCGGCAAAAAAGACCCCTACAAGCTAGAAAACTTTATAAAGAGGGCAAAAAAACTATGAATATAGCGATATTTGTATCAGGAAGAGGCTCAAACTTAGAGTCCATATTAAAAGCCAAAAAACAAGGATTTTTAAACTCAGAGTTTATTGTCGTATCAAACAATCAACATGCAAAAGCTCTTGATATAGCAAAATATTACGACACTCCGGCTTTTTACTTTGAGCCAAAACCAAAATCTTTGTTTGAAGAAAAGGTTTTGAAGCTTTTAAAAGAAAAAAACATAGATTTTATCGTATTAGCAGGGTTTATGGCAATACTTTCCGAAAACTTTATAAAATCCTATCCAAACAAAATAATAAACATACACCCTTCATTGTTGCCAGCTTTTAAAGGCATAAATGTACACAAAAGAGTGATAGAGTCAGGCGCAAAGTTTAGCGGTGCCACTGTGCATTTTGTAACAGAAGAAATAGACGCCGGTCCCATCATAGCCCAAGCCATCACCCCCATAGGCCAAGAAGACACCGAAACCTCGTTAGAGCAAAAAATCCTAAGCTTAGAGCATAAGCTCCTACCACAAGCCATAAAATGGATAGAACAAGAAAGAGTCTACATAATAAACCAAAAAGCTTACGTAAAAAACGCCAAATACGGCTCCTATCCTTTCAACCCTGGGTTGGAGTGGTGAAAATTCCATAACCCAGCCGTGACTTAGCTCCTAAGCCAAACTCTTCAAGTGCAATACTAAACCATTTTCTAATATCATCGAACGCATTACCCTCAAATAGCTTGGATATTTTCATCCTTAAGCCTTTAGAAATATTTTCACTATTTTTAATCTGCTCTAACCTATATTGATCAAATAAAACATAAAAACAAAATTCAACTCCTTCTCTTATCGTTAAAAAAACTATTGGCTTTGGATTTTCCCAATCACCAGGTATATCGCCTTGAGTGTAATAATTTGAATAATGAGGTGTCATAACATCAAGTTCAAACATATCTAGATTCTTTGGAATTACTGGAAAACTATCAAGAAATACTAAAAGGCCTTTTAACCCCTTAGTACCAAATAAAAGTTTGTGTTTTAAAATATTAAAATCATCTGAATCTGAGATGTTGTCATTATAAAGTTGTTCTTGGAGCTTTTTTATTCCTTTATCGTTTTGTCTATTCAACTTTGTTATTATATCCCAAAAACTTACCATTCTAACAACACCTTTTAGAGTACTTGCTGGAATATAAGGAATTCCAAAAATATGATGAAGAATTAATGAAACTTCTAGAACATTGCTATCACTAAGCCCAACAACAAGGCGAGAAACTGTTTTAAGTTTTAGGCAATTATCTGGTCGAAAAATATTTTTATAACCTTGATTTTCAAGAGCTTTGGCCTGAGCCGACAAGCGGGTTTCAACACTTTTATAAGTCTCATAGATTGTTTCTTTTTCCTTAAACCATTTGATAAACTTATTTAAAAATAGCGCTTTACTTTCTCCGCCTATACTTTCTCTATCAATACTAAACCATATACTGGACTTCGCTTTATTATTGTTTTTATTATTTTTTATAATTTCAACATCTAAAATAGGAATATATTTTTTAAGAAGCAACGAAGCAGATTCAATTTTATTTATACCGCTATCATTCCAAGCTTTGTCAAAAAAATACTCCTTCAACGAGTCTTCCTTATTGTGTTTTTCGTTCGCTTGTTTGAAAAACTTTTGATTTCCAAACCAAACGCGTCCATTTTTGATTTCAAAATTCATATTGGTCTCCTCTTTTTAAATAAGCCAGGTTTTCTAAAATAAGCTTTCCTCTGCTTGTGATTTTTAGTCTATAAACTTTTTGTTCATCTTCCTCAATCTCAACAAGCCCATAGATTTCAAGTCTTTCAATTTCATCTTTGCTGCTGTTAAAAATATTCTCAGCCTCTTTGCCGCTAACAATCTTGGTTGACAGTTGGTCTAAAATTTTTATTTCCTTACCTTTTGGCAAATAGAATAGTTTTGGCAGGAAAACTACTTCGCTAAATTCCTCATTCATATAATAGATATCACAACTTAGCAAAGAGCTAGCTAAGGCACAGGTCATAACATGGGCTTTAAAACCTCCGGTGGGGTTAAAATAAACGTAATATCCCTCTTTTATCTTCTTATTGGCAATTGAAATTAATCTGTCAAGAAGTTCTGCTATGCCTTTTTTAAATTCGTCTTTAGCATACTCTCCATCAAACTGAGCCTCAAAGAAATATCCTGATGTTTCATAAGGTGTATATAGTTTTATACCTAATTCTTTTAAATAACTTTCTATCGCCCTTCTTGAAAGTTCATTTGAGCTTGTATTTGTTCCAAAAAGATAGACTTCAATATCTTTATAATCTTCATAATTTTTCTTTTCGATAACTCGCAAAAACGTATTCAATTCTGCGCAACTCAGTTTGGGATTTTGCACTATGAAGCTTTTTAGATCTTCAATAATTTTAGGATTATCTAGCATTTCCCTCCATTTACTTTCTTCAGAGACTTTTATGTTTTTATCAATAATGTTTGCTTTTTGAGCATTTGTTATAAGCGAAACTCCTGTGCTTATTATATGAAACTCTTTCATTGTTCGGCCTCCTTTTCTATTTTTATTTCGGCTTCAACAATCCTTTTAAGCCAATTTGAAATAGCAAGAATCTCAATAGTAGCAGCGCGAAGTTTTTGGAAATCTGCTTCAACAAGTTCTTTTAAAGCATCATTTGATATGTAATTTTTCTTTTTAAGCCATTCGTTGATGTTGTCGTAAACAGGTTTTTTCTCTTCTTTTGATTTGTAATATGCAAGAGTAGGGATTAGACCATTATTAACAATTAATTGAGGCAATCTCTTAACACTTAAAGCATATTTTTCTTGATTTTTTTCATCACTACTTTGCTTCAATATTTCAACTTTATGCAAGCAGAAACTCGCCCTTTCCTGTTCCAAGGTTTTCCTCATATTTGGCATAATTTTTCCTCCTTATTGGCTTTTTTGTTCATTATCGCTTTGCAAAAATCTTGATTTATATCTTTTAAAGAATTTTGCTCTTACTAATCCTTTTCCAAGTGTTTCATTACCACCAAGTTGAAGTAGTGAGGACTGTTTGAATAAATTGCTCAATTCTTGATTAACATAATCAGCATTTAGAGAATTGTTTTTTTGAAATGAATCTCTTATAAACATAAGCGAATAAAATATGCTTTCAGAAGGTATAAACTCCTCTGTAAACAAAGCTGTGCCATCAACCGTCCCGGTCTCATGGTTTATTCTTATTCTTGTTCTTATCTCAACGGCATAATTAACAAGATCTGCAAAAACGTTATCAGATACTATGGCAATACGCCTATCAAGATTTTTTGTTAAATCATTCGAGGGAATTAAAAGTTTTAAACAATTAGCTATTTTAGTTAAAATATTAGTATTTTTCATATCAGCTTTAAAAACAAATTCCTCAAGAGCAACAGTTTTTTCTTCAACAATTAAATTACTATCTTCAACAATTAAATTACTATCATTGCTAACAAGAATACAATCATCTGAAATACCCTCATCTAAAACACCATTAAACGAGAATCCTTCAAGCTTAACTCCGGCGGCTGTCAAATCCTCTTTTAGTCTCTTCAAAACAAATGGACAGGTTATCCAAGCAAATATACCCCTAACGGAACGAACTGGGTATAATAAAATTTTAGCATCGGTTATGCTTATACAGCCTGCAAAGTTAGAACCTTCGTTTTCAGGACCAAATATCGCTTCAACCAGATTTTTATTGTTCCATAACCTCTTAGCTAAATCTCTTAAAACACCCTTTATCCCGCTCGACCACAGAATCAGAAAGCTAGTATGTCTTTCTCGTTGGATAGGTAAATCCACATAAGAAATACTTTGACCTGTGCCCATATGAATAGGACTTTCCGCATAAAAAGTTAGAATTGCTGATTTTTCATACATACTTATTTTCCTCCTTCTCATTTAATTTTGTTGATAAAACTAAATTCGTTCCTATAAAGTCCTGATTACCAAAAGAAGAAAAATCATAATTTTCCTGATTCTTTATCAAATAAGATATAGTTTCAATTTCAACATATTTGTTATTTTTATTTTCATACTTAAGCCAAAAAACTGTTCCTGGTGGAAAAGCTCTCTTAGTCTTTACATTTGATCCAGAATTAATACCAATTGTATCATATTTAGAAAAACACATAGAGGTAATTTTAAAACCATTTATATTTGGAACTTTACAATCAAAAACGCCATAGCCTAGAAATAAAATCTTTACTTTATCACCATTTTTGATTTGTATTTTATGAGGTATGCTTAATTTTTTTGTTATCCAATTTATAAAATTATCTTCTTCAACTTCATACATTACATTTCTCATCTCACCTCCCAGCTTTAAAACTCTTGGTTCTTTTTGAAATTTATCTTTAAACTCTTCATTAAAATCAGTCCAAAAAACAAAATTTATACCTTTTTTAACTTGTAAAAATTTTACTCTATAAAGTGAATCTTCTTCACCTCCAATAGAGTTCAGAGAAGGTTGTATTTTTATTCCGACTCTTTGGTCATAATCGAAAATATCTCTCATGCTCAAAACACAATTATCTTTTATTTCTTCGCCATTAATCCAACTTTTAAGTCCTTCAATAGATATAAAGCCCTCAAACGATTCAATCTCTTCATCTCCTTTATAGATAGCAAGTTTTTCTACACGATCAGGTTTGTTTGTATTGCTATATTGAAATAAGCTCAACACTAAATTATTAGGTTCAACTAGGAAAAGCCTTTCTATGGTTTCTTTTTTTCTTTCTCCAAATATATTTTGTGGTTTTGGAAAATAAGTAATCCCATCTTTTTCAATAAAAGGGCCATAAACCGCTTTTAATAACTTTGACGGACCGGCATAAATTTTTGAACACACAGCACCCGCGAAAGTAGTAGGGTGAGGAGGAAATATAGACTGGACAGATTCGCCTACATTAAATGGCTTACCGCTCCCAAAGAACAAGACATCGTAAGGTTTTATTGTAAACTTCAACACTTTTAAATCCTCCTTATAATGTTGTTACTTTTAAGCATGCTTAAAAGTTCATCTATAGCTTTCCACTCATTTTGCGGGAGTTTAACATCAACGTTATTAAGATTTAGCCTTGCATCTTCAGGCATAAAGCGCGATTTTAATACGATGAAAAGCCCTTCGTATTGGTTGTCAAATTGCAGAATTTTAAGCAAAAGCGGAGAGGCGCGGCGAAGATTTTCGTTTCCTTTCTTGATATTAATTTGTCCTTTTTTTGATATGCTTGAAAAGAAGAAATTCAAAGGCAATCCAAAAATTGGTCGCTCAAATAAAGTATCTTCTCTATTTCTCTGTAATATGCTTTTAGCGTTTTCATAGTCAGGATTTCTATAACTTCTGAATGCCATTAATAAAAAACCCATAAAATCAAGTAGCTCTATATGATTTGTTATTTGATTTAAACCCCATGAGTTTGCAAGATATTTGCCTTTTCTATGTTCTTGAACATTTCTTACAAATTTTGAATAATTTTTAAAATTATGTTTCTCAACTCTATAAATTTCAAAGTTATCTGAAAAAATAAACGGTATATCATTCCTCGCCTGCCAAAACCCTAAACTTTTTATATAATCCAGCTGACTTTTAAGCCATTCATCTATAGAGTTTTGCGGTTTAAATTCAAGTTTAAAATCATTTGGAAAATCTCCTTCAACATCTTCAATGGCAATTGATCCAAAACCTCTTCTACTTCTACTTCCAAAATTTCCAAGATTGAAAGCACACCATAAACCACAGAAAAATTTCTTAATATCATTGTTTATAGTTTTTGGATGAAAACTTATAATTAAATCAAAAACTGTACCATCGGGAATTGCCTTTCTTGATTTTAAAGAAAACCCAATATAATTATAACCTTTATAGTCTTTACTATTGCCTTTCGGACTAGTAAAATCTTGCGGATTAAAAGAGGCGCTTTTTATACTAATTCTTGCTAATCCCTGATTTGGATTTTTACCAGCAAATCCAAAAAGTCTTCTTTCATCTTCAAGAGACCCACCTAAAACCCTAAACCACCATCTTAAGATCCCATTTATACTCTGTGTTCTCAGCTCAGCTTGCTGATCCGCACCCTTCATAAATAAAGGCGTTAAAACTTTACATTTAACATTAAAGCTTATCATCATAATATATCTTCTAGCCCAAACCCTAGATTGAATATTTGTTTTTCAAGCTTTTGAAATATATTACATTCTTCATAAACAAGAACTATACCAAAATATTTATTATCAATTGTCTTTTTAATTTGAATTATCAATGGTGAAACTTCGCGATCCCATTCTTGGGGTTTATAAGAAATCTTTTTAATTTCCAATTGCCTCTTCAATTTTCTATAAAAATTATCTCTTAAATTGTTCATAGCTTCTTCCCAACTATTCCAAAATTTCTTTATCAAATAAATTTTTGTATTGGTTATATTCATAAAATAGTTAATTTTTTTATTATGTCTATTATTAATCTTATCTTTGATTGTTCTCGATAATTCATCAAAATTTTCATTACCAGAGCTTAATTTATGATCAGTATAATTAAGTTGCACACTTCCAAACCCTCTTCTCCATCTTGCACCTATTCCACCAAAAAGAGATAAAAGCAAAATAGAATCATAAAGATCTTTAGTGTAACTAAAATTTGATAAAAATCTAAAAGAGATTTTAAAATTTTGTTCTGGTTCATATGCTGAACGTTTTATTCTAGAATAATCCTTGCTTTTATTGTCGTGGTTATTTTTTCTATTATCATTCATGCATAAGTAAGCATTCTGCTTTTTTTGAAGCGATTGCTCAATCCTCAAATAAAATGGGCATGCTTTCTTTGTTGAACCAAAAACTTCGCTTTCTATATCTTTTAACTCTTCTATATTACTAACCTTTCCTACCATATAGAATCTAAACCACCATCTCAACATCCCTTTTATCGATGGTATTCTTAATTCTGCTTCATTTTTATCAACACCAGTCATTATTATAGGAGTCGTAACTTCGAAATTATACGTTTTAGTTTCTAAAAACACAGACATAATATTCTAAGCCTCCATATATTCCAAAAGTGCATTTTTAATCTTTTTAATCACTTTATCATCGTCTTTATTATATCTAAGATAAAGCTTATTATCTTTTTTTCTAATTTCTGTTACGGTTCGCTCAAATCCAGCATGAGCAAAAAAGTTTCTTGGATTCCATTGACCATCTCTACCATAAAGAAAATTACCAATTTTCTCCCAATTGTTTGATGCTTTATCTATAAGCCTATTATTTTCTTCGTCTTTACCTTTTTGCAAGTTATATATTTCATTTCTAAGCATTGGCACGTTAGCTGTTAAATCAAAATATCTATAAATTGCAAATTTACTTTCTATTTCATCAATGTCAACACCATCAGGACAATTCTTAATATTTTCCTTAGATAAGACTTCAATAATTCCAGCGTAAAAACCAAGTGATAATAGGGCTTTCAAATATTCGCTTTTTGATAAATTAGCAGAGTTTTGCCAATCCTTTGAAAGCTTTATTTTAATTTCGTTTATTAAATCTTTTACAAAATCAATTATATTGTTATATTCGTCATATTCAAACTGATATAAGACAAGCGGCGTATTATTCTTTAGGGCCGAGAAAAAAAACAAGAAAATTCTCTAAAATTTTTTTTAAGTCTCCTCTTCTTCTTCTATTTTCTCGCTTCTCGTTTTCGTCTTCAACATCAGGAAACAATATACTTGGCAATCGTTCCTTATCTTCTTTTGTTAAAGGAGATGAGAAAAATGCTTTGAAGCTCAATTGTTGAATATATAGTTTATAGTTATTTAACGATGACCCTAAAATTGGGTCAGAAAAAGAAATAAAAATTTTTGGTATTATATCTTTGTTGAACCAATTTTTGAGTTGCGCAAAAGTTGCGAAATGCCTTACAGCTTCAAGCATTGCTGATATATAAATATTCAAACCTGATGAGATGTCAAAATAAAACTCGCTTTTCTCTGTTGAAATATTGAGATATCTTTCAATCAGGTCGCATAAAATTTCTAATACTATATCGTCATAATGTGAATTAAAGATTAGCTTTTCTGAAGTATCTGGTTTTTCATAGGTTCCGAAAGAATGAATAACTATAAAGCTTGATGCTTCCTTATTGTGTGGATGATTTTTTAATACTTTTTTTGGGTCATCTAGATAGTCGTTAATCTCTGATTTAACAAGCTTTGCAAAATCATCATCTTTTAAGCTTTCAAGTATCTTATTGTTATAAACTATGCTTACAGGATAGATGACTATAACTTCCGCATCTTGTTTAAAATATTCTTTTAAAGCAAGCGACGAAAGAGGTTTATTGTAATTGTTGTCTTTATAAACAAAACTTAGGTTATCTCTGTAGTTTCTATCAAGCCTTCCTATCTGATAGATAAACCTTTTCATAGGTTAGACTTTTTTGAAATCTTTTCAGAGATTAAAAGCAAGTTAGCAAAATCATAAATATCAAGCTTATCAAACCAATTCAACATTTTCTCTTCGAAAAACCTCATAATACCTCCATCATCTTTAATTTTTCTTAGAAAAACTCTTTTTAGCTCTAATTTTAAAACTTCCTTAATTTTTTGATTATTTTGCCCATCGTAAAGCTCATTAACAATCATAAAATAATCATATGGAAATCTTGATGAGATTTGTTCGCTTCTAAGCTTGCAAACCAGTGTATCAATAAACTCAACAAGATCCCATGTACCACCACATTCCCTTTGCTCACCGCTTCTGCTCAAAAATCTTAAACAAAAGCTATTTTTTCCATAATGCTTTTTTGCTCTTCGCTCTGCGGCATTTACCTCCTCTAAAGCAAGATATAAAGGATATTTATAATGAACAATGACAATTCCTGCACTCATTGAAGCTTTCGGGCTTAAAATACTTTTGAAAGTTTTTTGCAAGTTATAAGCACAATCTAAAACTTCTTCAACTGGTAAAAGCGCTAAAACATCATCTCCACCCGCATATACAAGTTTTCCCCAATAATCTTGCTCCACAATTTTTCTAACATGCCCGAGAGCAAAACTAGAAAGTCTTCTGCTAAATGCTTGATGTAAAGATGGAGACATAGGATGCTTAGAACATAACATCTTTTGAATCAATGTCTTATCTTTATCTTGCCAATAAGAAATTAAAGCGTTTTTCACTTTTTCATGTAGCACTTTCTCTATCGTTGAATTAAATTCACCTTTTAACCATTTACCCATATTATCCCCATCCATTTGTAATATTGCGTAATATCTTGAAGGATTTACTTTTTTATCTTTGCTATTTAAAATTTCCACAATTTCATTAAAATCGCTTTCATCAACTTTAATTCCATATTCTTTGGCAAAGTAATTGACTCTGTAATTCTCTAACATAAGAAACTGACCATCTATACCATAAAGCGTATCGTTTGCAAGCTTAGGTACTGAGACAGTTTTTGGTAATCTTTCATCGTTGTTTTTTGATTTTATGGTCAAAACAAAATTATCGTACGCCTGTTTTATAGAATTCTTTATATCATTGCTCAATATTTTCTTTTCTCCAATGCTTGCCATTTCAGGAGTTGATGGGAATCTAACTCTGTCTGATAGACCAATTTCATCCTTTATTATATCTGGAAACAATCTTTTTGTTAGACAAATACCACATAGCTTCTCATCTTTGCTAACTAAGCTAGGCCTATTGTTTCGCAATTTATCCCATTTTTCCGCCCCTAAATTTAACACTTCATATTCGCCACACAAATGGCACTTTTCACTAGGATACTCTTCACCAGGATACTCTTTATGTTCAAAATCCCTAAGGCTTTTTCTTGCACCCAGTAGCTTTTCTGTAAGTTCAATGAGCAGTGAATAAGCAGAGCCTACATTAGCAAATTTATAATATGGGTTTTCAACAATGTTTTTAACCGTATTATAAATCTCGTTTTTCCCAAAAAGCTTACTGTAATCACTCAATGCATCATCGGGAGAATATTTACCTGAGTCTTTGCTCCAAGGCATAATAACCCAATAAACCTGGAAATAAGCAAGGAGCTGTTGTTTTATATTATTTCCAAGTTTATTTTCTATATTATCTGATGAATCTAGTCCTGAAGGTATTATGCTATCAATTTCATAATAGACTTTCTCAGCAAGCTCTTCTAAAGCTTTTTTAAAAGCATCATAACACTTATTAGCTTGACGTTCATCGTAGGGAATAACTGCCAAAAATCTATTTGGCAGATTAGCAATTGTGAGCTTTTGTTTAATATCTTCGCAATCTTTATTACTATCTTCATTATTATTTTTATTACATATACACTTGTACCAACCATCAAACCATTCTCTAAATTTTGTATTATTTAAAAATTCTAATTCATCTGCATTAAATAAATCGGCAATAGGAAATTTCCTAAAAACTTCGCAAAGCCATTTATCAACTAACGGTTGTCCTAAAAGATTTGGAAATATAATAACATCTAGGCCTAGCTCTTCAACCAAAGGCTCCATGCTTTTCCATATTAGATAAGAAAGCATATAACTACCTGCCCACAGATCTGAGATCTTTCTAGCTTTTGAAATGAAACTTTGAACAGGGCCTATGGTAAACAACAAAAATGCAGGTTTAGGCAAAGCTGATGTAATAGCAGAAGTCTGAACCAAATGATCGTATATTGAGTGATTAGGAGCTCTAGTATCTGCTGGATGTTTTTCTATCTCAGGAAAAATTTCAGTATAGAAACACCAAAGAAAAAGGAAAATAAGTCTTGCTTTATCCTGATTATTATTCTGACTAAACAAATTCCCAAGCCTCTTATATAAATTTATTACTTCGTCTTTATTTGGTGATTCAACTTCTTCTTTTTCTTCAGAAAAAATATTTATGAATTGACATTCATCATAATTCACTCGCGAGTCTTTCTCAAATTGCTTTTCATTTTGTATGTCTTGAAATTTTGGTTTTACTATAACTCTACTCTGAGCAGAAGCAAGTTGATCAGCAATTTTTACGCTTTCATCCTCAAGAGCTCCATTAATATTAAGAGCCTCAAAGAGCTCTTTTGCGTCATCGAAATGTCCTAGAATATTTGATGCTTTATAAGGTGGGTCGTGTATAAGAGCTTTTAGCTTCTTCTCATATAATTCCTCATGTTTTCCTTCCATTTTATCCCTCTATAATCATACCTTAAAAAATCAAATATAAGCTATAAAAAATTATACCAAATTTTCATACTTTTAATCCAAATTCATAAGCCATATTGGATAAGTATGATTGAGTAGCTCTTTAATAGTAGTCTATGTTTAACTAATTTAAATACTTGTAAAAGTATAATCCGCGTTATAGTTGTCAATGAGTTTAGTTATATTATTTGTCTGGACTTCGAGTTTTTTTCAATTCCTTATAGGCACTCTAAAAACTTTGATTGGAGTAGCAACAATAATACACAGCAAACCAAGTTTCAATTCCTTATAGGCACTCTAAAAACTTTGATTGGAGTAGCAACAATAATACACAGCAAACCAAGTTTCAATTCCTTATAGGCACTCTAAAAACTCAAAAAGAAAACAGACTTAGAATACGATGAACCAAAAATGTTTCAATTCCTTATAGGCACTCTAAAAACAGCTGTTGGGGAGCTGGCAAAGAATATTCCATATATGTTTCAATTCCTTATAGGCACTCTAAAAACTTGTTGAGATTACTGAGAAGATGTCTATAAAGGTATTGTTTCAATTCCTTATAGGCACTCTAAAAACAAAACTGACTGGATTGAAAAAGAAGAACAGCATGTATGTTTCAATTCCTTATAGGCACTCTAAAAACACTAAGAGCAATAGGATATTCATTTAGAGAATTAGAGTTTCAATTCCTTATAGGCACTCTAAAAACCGGTGTATGTTTCACCGGGATTTTTAGCGATGTGCTAGTTTCAATTCCTTATAGGCACTCTAAAAACAGTGTTTACGACGTGACTGATAAGAAAACCATCAACGGTTTCAATTCCTTATAGGCACTCTAAAAACAACTCACTTTTAGGTGGAATATTGTTTTACACGACAAGTTTCAATTCCTTATAGGCACTCTAAAAACTCATATGCGGAAGCCCAAGCAAACGCAAGCGGAAGTAGTTTCAATTCCTTATAGGCACTCTAAAAACGTTGCTTTAGGCGGTGGATTGCTTTTATATTCATACATGTTTCAATTCCTTATAGGCACTCTAAAAACATGCTTTGTTATTACAAATAGCAAGAGAAAATGGTAGTTTCAATTCCTTATAGGCACTCTAAAAACATAAGTTGCTTAGAAACCTCAGGGTCAAACTTTAAGTTTCAATTCCTTATAGGCACTCTAAAAACGCAGAACATGAGTATTGATGAAGCTATCCAAGTTTAGTTTCAATTCCTTATAGGCACTCTAAAAACTGCTCTATCGTTTTGTTTAAAACCGATATTTTAGCCCGTTTCAATTCCTTATAGGCACTCTAAAAACCTTCAAACAGACAATGCTGGATGCACCCGATATGGTTGTTTCAATTCCTTATAGGCACTCTAAAAACAAATGATATCCTGTCTTGCTGGAAACAAGAAAGAATAGTTTCAATTCCTTATAGGCACTCTAAAAACAAGGCAAAGAGGGTGCTACAGAGGAGCTCGGTTTTTGTTTCAATTCCTTATAGGCACTCTAAAAACTGATTAGTCATAGGTTTTATAAATAGACTTTGAATAGTTTCAATTCCTTATAGGCACTCTAAAAACCCTGCTCCAATTCTTCTCATATATCTTGCAAAAGTCGTTTCAATTCCTTATAGGCACTCTAAAAACTGGCTATAGGATTGTTTACGAAGAGATGAAAATACAGTTTCAATTCCTTATAGGCACTCTAAAAACTTCATAGATTACAAACCTCTCTGCAAAATTCTTGTGTTTCAATTCCTTATAGGCACTCTAAAAACATTTAGATGAAGAGCAGCAAAATCAAGCTTATTATGTTTCAATTCCTTATAGGCACTCTAAAAACAGTCAATTGGATAGAGTTTGTTTGATTATAGATGTTGTTTCAATTCCTTATAGGCACTCTAAAAACGAGTTAGCAAAATTGCTATTAAACATGAATGAGCAGGTTTCAATTCCTTATAGGCACTCTAAAAACGTTCAAATACCTCAAAATGCCATTGCCACACCACCGTCTTTCAATTCCTTATAGGCACTCTAAAAACTTCTACCAATTGGAAAGCGTAATGGAAAACCAACAGGACTTTCAATTCCTTATAGGCACTCTAAAAACGAGCCCCCCATTGAATTTTATGCAAGAATGCATGCCCCTTTCAATTCCTTATAGGCACTCTAAAAACAAGTTCATTGTTGGATTTATAGCTCTGATATTTTTATCTTTCAATTCCTTATAGGCACTCTAAAAACTATGTTGTTTTGATTTATTAACATTATTAATATTAACTTTCAATTCCTTATAGGCACTCTAAAAACATAGTTATGTAATTGATAATTGAGATGGTGGCTAAGCTTTCAATTCCTTATAGGCACTCTAAAAACCATCTACAAAAAACTCCTTTCCACACTCGTTGCACTCTTTCAATTCCTTATAGGCACTCTAAAAACTATACAACAGATGAATAATTTGAAAACGTTAAATACACTTTCAATTCCTTATAGGCACTCTAAAAACCCACTAAAAGATTTATTAAACAATCCTGCTATAGCAGACTTTCAATTCCTTATAGGCACTCTAAAAACCTCTGCCATCACAAAAGGATACAAACTATTAACATCACTTTCAATTCCTTATAGGCACTCTAAAAACTACAAAGCGTGGGATAAAACTCAAATGAGTGATTTATCTTTCAATTCCTTATAGGCACTCTAAAAACTGCTGGTGGTTTATATCCACCAATATTTTTTGCAAATCTTTCAATTCCTTATAGGCACTCTAAAAACTCTTTTATTACATTGTTAAATTTTTCTTCATTATTTAACTTTCAATTCCTTATAGGCACTCTAAAAACGCTACACAATCATATTTTTCTATGAAGTTTGAAAAATCTTTCAATTCCTTATAGGCACTCTAAAAACTGGAACAGCATATCTTGAGTTTACAAACTACTCTTCCTTTCAATTCCTTATAGGCACTCTAAAAACTGCTTTTATCACACATTTTTCTTTTGTTTTAAAACCACTTTCAATTCCTTATAGGCACTCTAAAAACCTCCTCTAAGATCAAGGTCTTTGTGATAAGCCAATGGCTTTCAATTCCTTATAGGCACTCTAAAAACAGGTATTTGTATATGAAGAATTGTTTGGCAGTTTTACTTTCAATTCCTTATAGGCACTCTAAAAACTTTCTTTCAAGCGTTCCAAACGTTCTTCTTCATGAAAACTTTCAATTCCTTATAGGCACTCTAAAAACTATTACCTGAGATATCTATATTTTCTATATTTTGTTTCTTTCAATTCCTTATAGGCACTCTAAAAACCCACTTATGGGTTGGCTTAATTATATTTTTCAAGATAACTTTCAATTCCTTATAGGCACTCTAAAAACCTTATTATTGACAAACCCTTAGCTTTATATTTTTTTATGTACTTTCAATTCCTTATAGGCACTCTAAAAACTTGGTCAACAAGGACTAACAAATATAAATCAAATGTACTTTCAATTCCTTATAGGCACTCTAAAAACGGCAATGGGGTTTGAAGTAAAATGGAAGTAGTCCAGTCTTTCAATTCCTTATAGGCACTCTAAAAACTAGTCCATGTCTATGCCATAGAAAATCGACATTTTCTCTTTCAATTCCTTATAGGCACTCTAAAAACGCTTTTGCATAATCTATACCTTCTTATTTTACAATTACTTTCAATTCCTTATAGGCACTCTAAAAACACTTCTTATCTTGGTTATGAAATTACTACGAGCTATACCTTTCAATTCCTTATAGGCACTCTAAAAACAAATAATAGTGATATGGTGAGAGACCTACAACTATATACTTTCAATTCCTTATAGGCACTCTAAAAACTCTTGATTAGTTTAGCATTCTCTAACACTCTATATATGACTTTCAATTCCTTATAGGCACTCTAAAAACGCTTACTTATAAGTTCTATTGCAATATCAGATGGTACTTTCAATTCCTTATAGGCACTCTAAAAACATATTCTACAGGAAATGCCAGAATATGAAAAACAGACTTTCAATTCCTTATAGGCACTCTAAAAACGAAAATGCAAACACAGTTATACAAACTTATGATGACTCTTTCAATTCCTTATAGGCACTCTAAAAACAAAAATGGTAGAAATGTCAAAAAGCAAAAGAGATAACTTTCAATTCCTTATAGGCACTCTAAAAACCCATACTACGATAATTATTACATGTTTGAGGGTCTACTTTCAATTCCTTATAGGCACTCTAAAAACAATTTGTAAGAAACTCTCAATATGTCACGGAATTGTTCTTTCAATTCCTTATAGGCACTCTAAAAACTTGCGGAGCTAAAAATTCTTGTATAACTTGCAATTCCTTTCAATTCCTTATAGGCACTCTAAAAACTTATCAAACAGCAAATGTTAATGGATTTACTACTTATTCTTTCAATTCCTTATAGGCACTCTAAAAACGCTCGTATTCAAAACCGCAATCTTTACATTTAAATATCTTTCAATTCCTTATAGGCACTCTAAAAACTACTATCACATTTGCAAGTGATGGGCTTTCATATGGACTTTCAATTCCTTATAGGCACTCTAAAAACATATACAAACCTCAGAATTACAAACGAAGATAAACACTTTCAATTCCTTATAGGCACTCTAAAAACACTCAAAAAAGATATGGAAGGATAAGGCAAAGTGTGGCTTTCAATTCCTTATAGGCACTCTAAAAACTTAGCTAATTGGATTACTACACACAAATATGAAGCCTCTTTCAATTCCTTATAGGCACTCTAAAAACAAACAAATTTTCAATTTTTCAATGACAAATTAATTTTCTTTCAATTCCTTATAGGCACTCTAAAAACATACAGCAAAACACACAGCTTGCATTACAGCAAGAACTTTCAATTCCTTATAGGCACTCTAAAAACAAAATAACTAGAGTATGTTTGCGATGTATTATTTGTACTTTCAATTCCTTATAGGCACT
The DNA here is from genome assembly GCF_054656715.1 of Hydrogenobaculum acidophilum. Classification (NCBI taxonomy): domain Bacteria; kingdom Pseudomonadati; phylum Aquificota; class Aquificia; order Aquificales; family Aquificaceae; genus Hydrogenobaculum; species Hydrogenobaculum acidophilum. Next base: position 24,311 of record NZ_BAAHXP010000010.1, on the reverse strand, counting down.
CTAAAAACAAACTAACATTTAAATTTGTTGGATAATCATAAAGACTTTCAATTCCTTATAGGCACTCTAAAAACCCTCACAAGCCTTGCATATTCAACTATTAAAGTACGCCCATTGCTCAATAACAAGATAAATATAATTTGAAACATCAATATGTCAAGATAGTAAGTAAGTTATCAGTGAACCTTAAATACAGAAAAAATTGCTGGAGATTGACAAAGTATTGTCATTGCCAGATATTTTAAAATTTTTCATTAAATTTTCACTATTTTTTAAACAAGCAATTAATGATAAAAAAGAGATTGACGAAAAGATTGATAGGCAAGACTTAGAAGAAGAAGTCTTCGTGAGAAGGTTTTGGTATTCCTATAGATTCTCTTTCATAGTATTTTTTAGTTCTAAATTTATAAATCAACACAGAATCTTCACTTGCTTTCATTATGGATTTTAACTCGTCTATAAGGATTCTATAATTTGCCTCCGTAATTTCTCCTTCAAAAACACTGTTTTGTACCCAAGTTAGATGTTTTTTGCATATTTTATGAAATTTGCTAACTCTTTTTTCGTTAGCATCATAAACAAGAATCACAAACATTTTACCAACTTGATATAAAAGGATAATAAGTTTCTTCTTCTAGAAAATGCTTGTAGAGTTTGTAGCACTCTAACCTTATAAGTTTTCTGTAAGATACACTGCCCAAGTTTTTATACTTTATGGTAGTATTTAGCTTGTCTTCATATTCTTTTATGAAAATTTCTCTTCCTTTTTCGTTTAGATAGGTATACTCTAAATCCTCGTCAAAATGTTTTAGCTGTATCTGGCTTTTATTAATAAGACTAAATATAACCCTATCAACTATTATAGGTTTAAAAATCTCAGACAAGTCAAGGTTAAGACTAAAGCTCCTTTGATTTGTTTCGTGAAGATAACCAATCCTTGGATCTAAGTGGGTTCTGTAGATTTGAGATAAAGCTGTAGTATAAATAAGAGAATTTCCAAAGCTTATCAAAGCATTTATAGGATTTTCTGGTGGTCTTTTAGACCTTTTTTCGAAAGAAAAATCGTCTTGATTTAGTATTATATTAAAAGCATCATAATAAATTTTTCTTATATCACCTTCAAGAGCCATCAATGAAGGTATATCGCTCACACTTTCTATATTTTTAAATTTTTCTTTGATTATTACAATATAATCGCCTATTTCAGATTTAGACCTTTTGTAATATTCTAAATTTTTTAATATATTTGAAAAAGCCCCGTTTACAAACATTTTGGCAAGAAATAGTCTCTTCTGTTTATCTAAGTAAAACTCTGTTTGCTTTAGTATCATAATCCCAGAATTAAGATATTCTCTAGGATAATAACTTCCCACATAGTATCCATATCTGTTGTAGAAAAATAATGGTATTTTATTTTTTGTTAAAAACTCTAAAACTCGTTTGTTTAAATCAAGTTCTCCAAACACGTGAATCTCGGATATAGCGTTTATAGGAATAGGCTTTTTAGCTTCTTCAGTTATGAAAAGTATTGTATTGTCCTCTCTTTTTAGCTCTCCGCTGTTAAATAGATATATGGCTTTCCCCATGTTAGCTCCAGCACATGTCTTTGTAAGCACAGTGACTACAGTATTGTATTTTCTCTGGTTTTGGCGGCTTTTCATAAGATATGATAGTTTTTATATCCTTTATAGCATTTTCAAGTTCATACTCTATATCATCTGTTAGGAAGATTTTTATTCTTTTTCTTTCTTCGGGTATCATAAGCTCACCATTTAGATTTATACCCTTTTTCTTCATATAGTAAATATAAAAAGCTAGTTGCATGCTAGCACTTTTTAAATATTTTGAAGATTTTTTAATCTCTCCTATAACATATTTATTAGGTATTATGTCTATCTTAATAAGATTATCTATCATAAATTCCTTTTTGTAGTTTTTATAAAAAATATCATGTATATGTCTTCCAAGTATTACGTAATCATTATCCTGATCTGCCTCTATGCCATGTCCTATAAGCCACACTTCTCTTTTGCATATGTAGTAATACCAAATAAGAGTGCCATTTACATTCTCTATGCTTTGTTCAACATCCATAACTAATATACTATTCTCGCCTCTTTTCCAAAACCTGTTTCTTTATCATAATAATCGTTAAGCTCGCATTTCTCAACTATATACATATTAAGCTCATCATCAAACCTAGGCTCATTCTTTTTTATATCCACATGTATTACATAATCAAAAAATTTAGCCTTTAGCTTTTCAAAACTGTCTCTTGCTGTAAATATGTCTATCTTTTTAGCTTTTAAATTTTTTATTATGCTTTTTGCCTCGCTCCACACATTCTTTGCATCGTCATTTATTTCTACAAAAACATCGCTTTTATACTTATCGTCTTCAATTAACTCAAAATCTCTTATGGAATTCCCATCATCAGCATCAAACTTAAAAAGCCTTATAGCCTCTATGATGTTGTTAGACTCATCGTTGCTTATTTTTTTATGCACTTCTTTAAAATACTCTTCTATCAAAAGAATAAACTCCTTTTCACTAAGGAATAACTTATCTTTTAGCATATCTTTGGTTAAATTAAGAAGCACTTTATCGTAAATCTTTTCTGAGTATGTTTTATTGTTTTCGTCTACTAAATTTACGACTATAAACTCGCCAGTTTTTTCCATGTTTCTATTGCATCTTCCAGCGGATTGATTTAGAGAATCCATCGGCGCAAAATCTCTATAAACTATATCAAAATCTATGTCTACCCCTGCTTCTACTAATTGAGTGCTTACCACAATCCTATATTTTCCATCTTTTATATCCTTTATTCTAGCTCTTCTCTCATAAGGAGTAATAGTTGTTGAAAGATAGCCTATATTTTTATTTTCTAATTTTTCTTTCAAAAGCCCATAAAGCATCTTAGAAGATGCTACGGTGTTGTTAATAAACAAATAAGTTTTATTGCTTTTAAAATTAATGTCTTCTAAAAATGTTTTTATGCTTTTTGGCGTTAAATCAAAATATACGTTATATCTATTTAGCCTATCAATGTATTTTTTCTTTTGGCTTAACTCTATGGCATCTTCCATTAAATAAGGCTGCGTAGCTGTCATAAATATAAAGTATGTGTTAAGAGCTTCTGATATTTCTTTTATCATATATTTTATAAGCTTCCAATATTTTGTTGGTAAAGCTTGTATCTCATCAATTATTACTATAGCGTTTGAGAGCTTGTTAAATCTTCTAGAAGAAGAGTTTAAATAAGATATCATAGCATGAAAAAGCTGAACAAAAGTAGTCACTACTATTTCAGAATTCCAAGCTTCCATCAAAACTCTAGATGTGCCAAAATCAAACTCTTCGTAACTTGGTTCCGACAGATGATGATGCTTAAGAAGTATGGAAGAATCAAGGTTTTCAAAAATATCTTTTGATTTTAATACATCTTCATAAACTTTTGCATTTTGGTCTATGATGCTTACATATGGCAAAGCGTATATTATGTGTGGTATAGCACCTGTTTTTTGCATCACTTGATTTCTAAGCTTCAAAGCTAAAGCTAGTCCTATAAGTGTTTTACCTACGCCAGTAGGTAGCGTTACGGAATATATTTTATTGTTTTCGTCAAAATCTTTATTAAATATAATATCGTTAAAGGCTTCTTCTCTTATATTATCTATAAATTTAGTTTTATCAAGCGTTTTCTTATAATTCAAAACAATATCTAAATTTATATTCTCTATTCTTTTTGGTTTAAAAGGCTTTGCTCCAGCCTCAGTTTTATCAGCATCCAAAATAAGAGAGTATATATATTGAAACCTAACAAAATCTCTCAAATCGTATTTGCACTTATTGGATATTACGTCTTTTCTAAAATCTTTTTTAAAAGCCATAAGTTCTTTTGCTATGATGTCAATATTATTTTTAAACTCTTCTTTGTTTAGATAAATATTAGTTTTTATATCCTTTGGTAAGTTTAAGTTATCTACAAATATATTAAACTTATCCTGGTTTATGCTTTCTAACTGCTTTTTTATTGTATTTACATCTTCTTGAGGTATATAAAACTCGTTTATAAATGCCTTTGGGTTTGTATGGTGTCTTTTACAAGCAACAAAAGCAAAAGCCTGATAACTTTTATTGCTTACCAAGTTTTTAAGGCAGTAAAAAGCATAAACTCCGGATATAAGAGAGTGTTCTTTTAGTCTTTTATCTATAGCCTTGTCATTTTCTTTTTTGATATAGGTTTGAAAATAGGTTGTAAATTTACCAAAATCATGAAGAGCCAATGAAGTTTTCACGGCTTTTACAAAATCATCATCCATCAAATTATTTTTTTGTATGTAAAATTCTAAAAGCTCAATACATCTATTTATATGGTCTTCTATGTATACATCTGGATGAGAATATATGCCTGATTTTACCATAAATATACGTATTCATCGTTTTCTAGTCTTAAAACTTCACTAAACTTCCCGTATATAGGGTTTCCATATACATCAAAGACAACATCCTCATACCTTTGCACTTTTCTATTAGGCAACATGTAAATTGGTATTCTTTCTTTCGCTAAATGCCTTATTTTTTCTACATCTAGGCTTTTAATTATACCGGCTGGAATTACGCTATGTACTATTGTAGCGTCATTTTCCTCTACAGCTTCAGCTTTATAAACACCTTCAAAAGAAAAATCACCTAGTAACTCTGATAAGCCAAGTGAGACGCTATAATAAGTTTGATGATGGGATAGTATGTTTTCGAGGTTTTCTAAAAACTCATCATTAGCACCGATGTAAACCTTGTAACAAGTATCTTTCACAAATTCGGATTTTATTTGGGTTCTCAAAGTCTTATTGACATCTCCTTTTCTGTGAGAAATAAGGGTAGGGTCAAATCCTCCAGAACCCCCTTTTGTGAATATTATATTTAGACCCATCCTTACCTTTTTAATAGGGTTTACTATTCCCACACCTATCTTTAAATGTCTGGTCTTTTCAAGATATTCATTTTTATCATAACCCATTATAGCGCCTATTATACCTCTTACAGTAGGTATAGGAGGGAAAGAGAAAGAGAGCGGGGAAGAGGTTGTATAAAACTTTCTAAAATGCGCAAAATCCCCAAACAGTCTAAAAACCAAAACCCTCAAAACTCACACCTCTTTTACCCAAGGAAATTGTTCATATGCCACGCCTTCAAATAAAGACTCTATGGGCATGGAAAACTTTACCCTATCGTCTATGGAAAACCTTACTTTTTCTATCTTATCCTTGTACTTTGCTATCTTATCTTTTAACTTTGACAAATCTAACTCTAACTCCTCTATATCTCGTATCTCTTCATCTCTTTTGTCAGATTTAAAGCTTAAAAGCTTGTCAAGCTCGCCTATATGGGTAAGAGTGTTTTCTTTATAGATTATCTCTATTAAAAGCCTAGGGCTGTGTCCAAATTTAGACCTAGATATTACGTCCGTTGAGCTCTTATGCCCCAACCACATAGCTTTTAGCATATCCTCTATATCCTCATCCTTCAAATTAGTATCTTTGGCTGCTTTTTCATTGGCAATACCGTAAAATACTATAAGAGAATAAGGTAATACATAAACCTCCGTCATTGTTCCTTGCCCTTTACCCTCACCAGAAGGCATCACAGTAGTTCCCTTCACTAGCTCCATCTTAACTCTATTTAGAGACTTGCCAAATTTAAACTGCACAGGACCAGTAAAGGATGCTGTTTGTTTAGTTTCCTCATTGTCCTGTCCTTCCGATTCGTTAGTTTTTCCCTTTGATTTTTTAACGCTTTTAAGAGCAAAAGTCCCACCAAAAAGCCTTATATCTATACACTTTTCTAAAACCTTGGCGTAATCGTTTTCGTATTTAGAAAATATATCCTCTTTGCTTGAGAGCTTGCCGTCTTCTTTTCTTTCTTCTCTTATAAACACCTCATAACCCATATCGACAAGCTGGTCTCTTATGGTTCTTTTCAGCCTAACATCTGTAACATAGTTTATGCCTGTTTCTTCATCAATTCTTGGTTTATTTTCATCCAAAGGATCTCCGTTTGGATTTGCCCAAGACACATCGTAAACAAACAAAAACTCACGTCTGTTCTTCATTGTTTTCCTCCTTTTTAACAAAGATAAATTTTCCCTTAACACTGTCATACATGCCCATACCTAAAGCAAAGTAAAAGTTTAGTTCCTCTATGCTCATCTTTTGCAAAGCATTTTCTGTTGCAAGATAATTAGAAGCTAAGCTAAATATCTTTGCTATGTTTGGTCCATATTCTCCGTACTCTTCAAGTTTATTCCTAATCTCTGGCAAAAGTCCTTTTATATCGTTTGCGTTCATTTTTAAGCCGTTTAACTTTTTCATAAAAGGTTTCGCCTTCATACCGTTGAGATATTGAGTTGTTAGGATGTACTCTGTTAAAACACCCATTAAAAACAAGGCTTTTTTAGTAGCGTTATCAAGAGCTGGTAATTTCTCTACAAACTCTTCGATGCCTTTGACCTCTTCTCTCAGATTTTCTTTTACATCTTCCATCTTTACCTCCTTGGTGCTTAGTTTTACAAATAAAAACACCCCGTAAGCATCTTTTATGACATCTTTGTATTTATATATGTTTTCCTTTAAATCCTCTGGGCTTAGAGCATCTCTTATTTGTCTTAGTAAGAAATTTATCAAAAATACTCCATCTACCCTCACGGACCTAAAAGTTTTGTCTAAAAGCTCTAAAAAGTACTTTCTTAAATCTTCGTCCCTTTTCTTCTTATCGGTCTTAGAAAAGAATTTATGCATCACAGCGTAAGTAAATGGCTTTTCTACCACAGCTTCTACTTTCTCTTTGGCTTCAAAAAGCTCTTTTAAGCGAGATGGATATATATCTTGAATGTGAAGGTTTATCACCTCTGCGTTGTTGGTCTTTTCCAAAAACAAAAAGTCTAATGTCATAATATCCTTGCTTTCTATCAGCAAATCCAAAATCTCTTCATTGCTAGACATTAACTTTTGATGTTGTGATTTTGTTAGTTTGTTGTTTCTAAAATCTTGGTTAAATAGTATGTTTAAGACCTCTTTTTCAACATATTCATCTTCAATTACAAAATCCGGAATAATATAATAAGTTAAGTTTCCATATATTGAAAATTTCAAGGAGTTTTCTATCTTTTCTCTTCCAATCTTTATATAATCCTTACACTCATAACATACTGGAAAGTTCTTGTAAGCTTCTTTTTTATCAAATCCACCTGCTACATACCCTGGTTTATCTATTGTATAAAATTTAAAGGGTGATATGTTCCCGCTTATCTCTTTTTCTTGTAAACAAAAAGCACAAACCCCAACACTTTTGCTTTCTTTTCCTTCATCAGAAGCAACGTTTAAAATAGCACTCTTGAAAGAATCTATATCCCCCACATACTTACCCCCCACTTTTATTGTCAAGATAGCGCTTTCTTTTGATATGCGCTCTTTTATCATATTCTCCAAGTCTTCTTGGTCTAAGGCTTTTAGTATATTGCTTACAAGCGTTATTCCTTCTTCATCATGCAAATCTTCAAAGGTATCTAGCATCTTGTTTAAAACCTTCTTAAGATTTCCAAGCGTTTTGTTTACATCTTTGTTTAGGCTTAAAGTAGGAGAAAGGGATGGTGGATTTGACCCTTTTGCTTTTTTATAAAAGTACTTTGGTAGCTTTTCCTCAGTAAATTTCTCCTGGTCCACCTTGCTAAATTTACCATTTTCATCAAAGTCAATCGTTATAACATTTTCAGCTTTTATATCATCGTAGTCTTTTTTACCAACGCTCTCTCCAAACATTTTACCAAGTTTAAAAATACTTTCTATCATCCTATTACCTCTATCATGCCAAATCCCTGAGAGTTTTTAGCTCCTAGACCTGCATCGTAGATTACCTTAAACATCTCAGGGTCTGTTTTTATTTTGAAGGTGCCGTCGTAAGCTTCTATTGGAAAATTTTCATACTTTAAAAGCACTTTTTTAGTACTTATAGGGGTTATACTTATAGGAAACTCTTTTACATCTTTGCCGGTTATGAGATTATATTTTTTTCTAAGATTTTCTCTTATGAGCTCTTCAAACTCTTTTTCTATGGGAGCGTAGTATCTATAGTATTTTCTACCGTTTTCAAAGGTCCTATACACGGTTATAGGCGAAAGGGTTTTTACGATCATCTCTTCTCTAAAAGCCTCAAAACTAACACTTTCCATACTTTCTATATACACAATATTTTTGTAAAGTCTGACATCTGATTTCTTTATGAGAAATTGCCCCCAGTTTTCTACTATATAATTTACACTCGAAGATATATACAGGTGTATAGGAGATTTGTAAGATATGCTAGTGGTGTTTTTAAAACCGATTTTTGAGCTTTTATTAATATAAAATTTTTCTGAGAAAATCCTTGAAAATGTGAAAAGCTTAAAATGTCTGTTGTTGTAGTAAAAGCCTAGGTTGTGCAAGAAATTTGAGAGCTCTTCCGGTAAACTTTTATAAAGCATGGATTGAACAATTTTATTGTGATGTATAGGTAGCTTCACGTATTCTTTATAAGCTGAAAATGTAATCTTAAGCCTCAAAAAAAATACCTCCCTATGAGATATTATAACATTTGTACTTGTACACTCTTTGTATGAGTTGCTGTACATCGTGATAAGTATGCCACACGCTAACACTTACACTTAAAAAAATTATACCAAATTTTCATACTGTTACTCCAACCTCATAACTTTATCGCTATAGACCGTGGTATACTTGTAAATCGTGGCAGACTTGTGAACCGTGGCAGACTTGTAGCTACTTCTCTAGGAGTTCTGTATCCTAGAGCACAGTGAGGTCTTACAAAGTTATATTTGTCTAGGTATTGAGGCAATCAAAACTTACTGCTTTCAGGTATTGGCTCACAGAAAATGTTAACGAAGCTAAGTGTCAATAGTGTGTATGGACTTATACAAAAGCATTTTTTGTCAAGTTAAAAAGCCGAGGCTATTTGAAAAATCTCAGAGCGTTTCAATCCCATAAGGCAGATTACCAACCAGATTATTATGAGTATAAGGAAGAACTCGAAGAGTTTCAATCCCATAAGGCAGATTACCAACTCTTACTTTGCCTTGTTTAATTTCCTCTTCTATTCGCCTTAGTGTTTCAATCCCATAAGGCAGATTACCAACCTACTCTAACATTACCAAGCAATCCTAACGGTTGTCCAAGTGAAGCTTGTTTCAATCCCATAAGGCAGATTACCAACTTGGTGACATCTGCTGGTTCGTTATCCGCAAAAGAGTTTCAATCCCATAAGGCAGATTACCAACTTCTTCAAGAATACGAAGAACATTTGTCTAGCAATGTTTCAATCCCATAAGGCAGATTACCAACTTGTTTTTATAGTGCCTATAAGGTATTGAAATTCTAGTTTCAATCCCATAAGGCAGATTACCAACAAGACGAGCTTTTAAATAAGCTCGCCCAAGAAAGTTTCAATCCCATAAGGCAGATTACCAACCCCAGAAGCTGAAGCTGATTGGGCACACAAATTACAGTTTCAATCCCATAAGGCAGATTACCAACGAAACATGTTCAGGTATATACAACATAACCACAAGTTTCAATCCCATAAGGCAGATTACCAACTTCACCTCCTGCATAATAGAATTAGGTATATCTAGTTTCAATTCCATAAGGCAGATTACCAACCCGTATTTAAAAGTTGCTCAAGGAACAAATTTTGCTTGTTTCAATTCCATAAGGCAGATTACCAACTACCTTAGGTTTTCTTAGTAGTTGTGCTAATACAAGTTTCAATTCCATAAGGCAGATTACCAACACCCTAAAACCATTGCACTTACCACAAAAGGCTTTGTTTCAATTCCATAAGGCAGATTACCAACTATTTCTATTTTTTCAATTTTGTTTATAATTATACTGTTTCAATTCCATAAGGCAGATTACCAACGGAGGAGTAAGATGAAGAAGGCAAAGGAGGTAAGTGTTTCAATTCCATAAGGCAGATTACCAACAAACCGCTTGAACCCTAAACCAAAGAACTTACTTTTAGTTTCAATTCCATAAGGCAGATTACCAACTGTATTCAGAGCTTAAGTTTTTCCTAAGTCTATCTAGTTTCAATTCCATAAGGCAGATTACCAACATTATACCAACTGATACAAATATCTATGTATATGTGTTTCAATTCCATAAGGCAGATTACCAACGATTTCGCATATACCTGCATCTTTCATAAAGATTAGTTTCAATTCCATAAGGCAGATTACCAACTATAAAACAAAAACTCGTATGCACTCAACTTGTAGAGTTTCAATTCCATAAGGCAGATTACCAACATTGTATTAGAGCGATTCTCTCCTGCATCACAATGAGTTTCAATTCCATAAGGCAGATTACCAACCCGTCAACCCGATTTCAATAATCAAATTATAAGCTTTCATAGTCATTTATACAATGATATAAATTATATTATTTGTAAAAAATTTACTAAGAAAGGTGATATAGAACAGATAGCTGGAAAGCTTTCTCTATCAATGATTATCTAGTGTTTATGATATATAACAGAGCTGGGGAAAACATTGATTTTTCGTAAACACAAAAATTTCCCAAAGGTGATATATATCATATCACTTTAAAGTAATGCTATCCCCATATTCAGCTGTTGAAGTACGCCGTTGGCTTTGAAGCCAACTAAAACTACAGATTATTATAACATAAATTTTTAAAAAAAACAAGTTTTTGTACAAGTTCACATACACTATGGACACTTGCCTTTGTTAAAATTTTTTATAAACCAATGCATGAAGTAGGTAAGTTTTTATGGTTAAAAGTTTAGAACTCACATAACATTAGAAAGGGGATGACAAGTATGCCACGGCCCACAAGTATGCCGCGCCCCACAAATCTACCACGATTCGGTAACATGAAGGGGGCAAGTTTGCCACGGATTAGAGTTTGATAAGTGTTTAAATGAAGAATTCGCTTACATATGATAAACTCACAAATCGCACAAAGAAGGTTTCAAAGGATTAAAACGGAGAGAGAGGGATTCGAACCCTCGGTGGGCAAAAACCCACAGGTGATTTCGAGTAGCTTTCAAGATATTTCTTTTCTTTGTCTATCAAGGCTTTATTTGTTATTGTGCCATATTTGTGTCGTGATATAGCTCAATATTAGTGATTGTAGGTGTGAGTATAATAATGAATGTATAAGTGTTTATATATTTTTGTGCCTTGATTATTTTTATTACTTAGATAAATTTCCTTAGCCTGTTTTTCACAATTATTTATTTGCTTAACTATACATCTCGAAATAAGAACACGCCTTTTAAAAATTAGCATCCCCTTTAACATGTCATAGCAATATTCTTTAAACTTTAAACGATGATAAAGGTCTGAGCAATTATTTATGCTATCTTTATATTGTAAGGTCTGAAACTCATTTTCTACGCAATTATAAATTAATCTTGTTCTTGGCTTATAACCAAGAGAGAGGCACAATTCTTTGGCTTGTTTTAAGTCAGATTCTCTTTGTTCAGATTCTTTATTTATCTCATCTTTTTTGGCTTTATTATACATTGATAAAAATTCTTCCCTTCTTTTAGCTATATTAGCGCAAGATGACAATCCAAGCAATGAAAAGAATAAGACGCTAGAAAAACATATCGCTTTGAAATTATTGTATATCCTCATAGTTTTATTATACCACGACGCTAATTATTAATCTATATCTTCTAATTTGTTTGTCTTGAGTTCAATGTTTACGCTTTCTAACGCTTTTCTCTTGTAGTCGTCAACGAGTTTAGCATAAATCAAAGTGGTTGAGTAGTCAGAATGTCCCAATATCTCCTTGATAGCTTGCAGTGAAACTCCCTTAGATGCCATTGCGGTTGCTATTGAATGCCTAAGCAAGTGCGGTGTTATCTTTATACCAGAGAGTTTTGAGTATTTGCTGAATATGTCCTCTATCGTTCTTTTTGCATAAGGTATAACTTTGTTAGGGCTTTCACTCTTTAAGTGTTCCAAGAAAGGCAATAGCTTTGAGTGTATCGGTATTACTCTCTCTTTATAGTTCTTTGTGTGCCAATCTTTCTTGCTTCTTATGGTTATGGTCATCTCTTCAAAGTTTACATCATCCCAAGTAAGGTTTACCGCTTCCGATAACCGCATACCAGTAAGATATAATAACATAAACATAGCTTGTTGTGTTTCATTTTCTACAAAAGATAAAAACCTTTTCATCTGTTCTTCTGTAATAAAGTCTGGTCTTCCTATTGGCGTCTTAAATAGCTTTAACTTGTTTGTTGGGTTTATTTCAATGTGTTTCCATTCCAGAGCTTTTGAAAAAGCTGATTTTACATGTCTAATCCTTATGTTGGCAGTGGTTTTAGATAGCCCTCTTGCATCTATTAGCCATATTTTCCATCCTTCAAGCTTTTCTATGGTAATCTGAGACAATCTAATGTTGCCAAAGTAATCAATAAGATTTTGCAAGGCTTTTTCGTCAGTTCTGTAAGTCTCTTTACTCTTATTAACCCTTGAATACTCTAAATACTTTTTGATAAACTCAGATAACTCTATGTCAGTGGCAAAGCCTAACCTACCCTTGGCAAGCTCTGTTTCTATCTCCGCCCTTTTTATCTCCGCAAGCTTTTTGTTAGAGGTACCAAGAGATTTTCTTATGCGTTTTCCAGTATTGTCTATGTAGTCTATGTAATAGGTGTTCCCACGCTTGAAGATGCTTGCCATCGGATAGATAAATTATACCTATTAATCATAAAATTGTCAATCTTAAAAATCAAGGCTATAGCTTGTATTCATAGCTTTGTTGATGATATCCCATAGTTCTTTGTAATCCACATCTACCATCTCAGAGACTATCTCACAGATTATCCTTGTAGCTTTGTTGAAAGCTTGTATTGTGTTTTTGTCCCCCCTTAGAATATTCTCTAAAATGAGCCACTTAGTTATTAAAGCCACTATCATTGAGTAAGAACTATAGGTTCTTTCTGGTAATACTCCAAAGGTCATGATGCGTTGATAACTATACGATGAAATATCTGCCATTATCTCGTTGTTCTTTGTTCTTTTAGATGAGAGTTTTAGCCTGTTTATATCCTTAAAAGAGTAGTTTTCTTTCAGATAATCCACAAAGGCGTTTTTTACCTCGTTGGCTACCTCTGAGAGCTTAACCCAAGTAAAGACATGCTCTTTGCCATCTTTTTTGTCGTAAATCAATAGCGGTTCTTCTATCTGTGGAAGATGTTTTAGATATTCGTTGATGGATGCTTTCTCTCTTTGCAAAACCTTTCTCTCGTAATCAAATAGCATGTTGATAATATAGTCCATGTCTATTTTGCCAAGGTTTGGTAAGATGGCTTTTCTATAACTACCTTCCACAAGGTCTTTAGGGTACCCACAAGCGGCCAGGTAGGCTATCCTACCAAAATAGTTAGAGCAATCTGAGATTTTCACTACTGGCATACATACCTCCTTTCCACACTAATTGATAATACATAAATAATATACCAAATTATTTCAATTTTGTCAATATGATTGTAATTTGACAAAGGAAAATTTATTAATATCAACTTGGGTATCATCTACTATAGATAGTAAGATTTTGCTTTTTATTAACTTGCTTAACTTTAATAGAAAAACAAAATCTATCACAAAATCTATCAGTACCTTATATAACTATTCATATATATCAAGCTAGATATGATGATTTTTCTTATTGAAATATTGTCAATATGCATGCATAATATTAAAAGTATTTACTTTTGAGATTAGTATGAATTACTTTGATTTATTTGACAAATACTTACAAAGGGTAAAGAAAGGAAGTGAAGATAATTATACAGCACTTTGTCCATTTCACGATGATCATCACCCATCCTTTTCTTTTAATGCGTCCACAGGCTTATGGCAATGCTTTGCATGTGGAGAAAAGGGAAACGCTTATCAATTTGCTGACCGAATGGGAGATGAGGAGTGGAAAAAGAGAATACCAAGAGAGCTCAAAAAAGAGCAAAAGAAGAAAGTAGAGAACTGGAAAAAAGATGCTCTTGAGAAGAGTAGAAGGAACTCACCTGAGCTAAAAACCAGCCAAAAACAAAAAACTATCGTGAACTCTATTGTATATCATTACTATGACAGAGCTGGTAAGCATGTGTATGACAAAATACGCTATGAATACGATGATAACTCTAAAAAATTCTCAATTGACTGGAAGTCTGACGATAGAAGACAAGTGCTCTATGACCTTCTGTCCTTAACCGTATTAAGTCCAAATGATATATCAGAAATTTGGTTTTGCGAAGGAGAGAAATGTAGAGATGCCCTTTTGGAAGCTACTGACTCAAGATTAGACATACTTATACTCTCTTATTCCTCAAGCCCAGAACAGGAAATAGTCAACTCTCAAATAGATGATTGGCTACTGGGAAAGAAAGTAATAGTTTTTGAGGATAACGATGAAACAGGCCAGAATAAGGCACAAAAAATAGTGAATTATGTAAAAAGATACGCATCTCAGGTAGATTTGGTAAGTTTTCAAGACAAAGAGAAAGGATATGACATAGCAGACTTCTTAGAAGAAGGACATAGTATAGAAGAGGCTTTTCTTTTCTCTAAGACCATATATCAAAAGATTGTTATTACAAATGTGAACGAATACAAAGTTAAACAACTACCACCGGTAGAGAAAATAGATGAACTCTACAACATACCAAAAGGGGTATTAGGCTTAGTGGCAGGAATGGGAAGCGTTGGAAAAGGCTTTTTTCTCATGTGGAACATGCTAAGATGGATAGAAAAATACTCAGTGGTATATCTATCTTTGGAAGACCCTATTCACATCTTGGAGCATCGTTTACAAAGGCTTGTTAGGAAAAGAGTTAAAAGAGTAAATAAAGAAGAGCCAGTGAATCAGACCAAACCCTTTATGTTAGATACTTTTGAAAGCCTTTTTGAGTTAAGTATAACAAACCTTTTTGGACTTATCCAAGAATACGTTAATTTTGGCTATGAAATTATAATCGTTGACCCTATAAGTGCCCTTCTGGAAGATGAAAAGGACAATACAGAGGTATCAAAGATGATGTTTGAATTAAATAAGCTTTGTGCTACCCATAATGTTAACATCTTCTTATCTCACCATGTAAGAAAGCGACAGAAAGGGGAAGTGATAAAAACGAAATACGATATGCTTGACCTTATAAGAGGAGCATCCGCTTTGCATTCTAATGCAAGATTCATTTGGTTCTTAAGAAGGTCTCAAGCAATACCTTTGGCTATTGAAATTTGGAATGTCAAAAACTCTTATTTACCAAACACAAGAGACTTTATGATAGAGATGTTTACCGAAGATATACCGCGAATGAGTCAGATATGGCTTTCTGAGAGCAAGGGAGATGTGTTTAGTAATGATTTGATTTACTTTTACGAGTTTGAGAAGGGGCCTATATATGATTTCTGCAGTCCACCAGAAAGAGCTAAAAAGTTTGTAAACGAATATGAAGATAGGAAGGAGAATAAGAGAAAGGCGAAAGCTGAAAAACACAATAACATAAGTGCTTGCATAGACATCGCTTTATAAATATTGACATGGGGTAATAGTATGAGCAAGATTTTTAGAGTAGGAAAAGTAATGTCAAAAGCAATTTTAGGGATACCTACTAAAAAGCGGACACCTGCTTTTAACAACACAGTGAATAATAGCTTAGGAGAATGGATTATCAGCGCACAGGAAACGATTAATGCCTTTGATTTTAAGGTTTTAGCCGCATTTCTAACCAGTCTATATGACTGCAGAGAAACTTTTGCCAGTAAACAAGATATACAAGTGCTTTTATCAGGAGAGATAGATATCCAAGTGGTGAAAGAGTTTTACGATATGACATTTACGTTTTCTATTGACTTGTATAAATTTGCTACTGAATATATGCTTTTGAGTAGAAATAGTATAGGTGGTAAAACTTATAAAGCAATATTAGAAAGCCTAAGAAGACTAAAAACATTATCTATAGAAGGAAAGATAATAGACAAGAAAATGAATAAAGAGACCGCATTTTCTATGATGCCACTACCATTTATAAGAATTACAAAAGATAACTCAGAGAAGGATGGCTCAAAAAAGTATACGTTAGAATTAACATTTTTTGGAGCATTGCTTATGATGTTTGAGCACAAAGAAGCTTTGTATATCAACAATGATTACATTCAAAAAACTAAGTCAAGAACAGCTACATTTCTCGTATTCTTTCTAATGACCCAGAAAAACGCAAACTCATTTTCATTGTCTTTTTTGAGGAAACAACTCAATATGTATACTCAAGAGAAAAACCGCACTACATTAAGAGATATAAGAAAAGCGTTTAATGAGCTTGTTAAAATTTCCTTTCTCAAAAGTTGGCATGAGGAGAAAAGACAAAATGATACGTATTTTATATTTGTTAGAAACAAGAGCGATAAAAAAGCGATAAAAAGCCAGAATAACCATTGTTAAAATAGAAGCTTTCTTATGAGCTAAAAAGTTATAAACAAGAAAAAATTTGTTGGACTGATGACGCAAACAGTTGGACTAACGACGCAAATTGTTGGACTGATGACGCCAGTCAATATTTACTCAAATTTTTAGCAATACAGGATAATGGTTTCAGAATATTCACACTATTTTTTGTACCTTAAGTGTACTTAAGTACACTTAAGTAGGGCGTTCCCTAAAAGGGAACGCCCTATATTTCGAAAAAGAAAAAAACTGTAATCACTAATAGATAGCAAGATAATGGTATAGCCCTCACTAGATATATTCCTGTAAAAAAAATACAAGATAAGACCTAAGTATGGTAGGGCGGGCAAGCAAGAATTTTTTCTCTTTGAGTTGTGGGCTAGGGGGCAGATAAATTCCTCACGGTAAAGCAATGCAAAGGCATTACATCAGATATGAAACGTATGCAAAACAAAGTTGACATATAATATAATTATGAGCTCAAATTTAGTTTTGTTTATTTTAATCCTATTTATTGTTATGGCTATAGCTCTTATTTATCTTAATATGAAATTTAATACCAAAATTGATGAGTATAAAAGGCAAGATAGGATAAGGTTAGAATCGGAGTTAAGGAGCATATTAGAACAAGAATATAAAAATAAACTTGATAGATGGATTATGGAAAATGAGAAAAATATAAGGCAGGATGCCATTAAAAAATCAAGTTCTGTTATTATCGGAAAAGTTGGAGAGCATTTGGCACCCTTGTTAATTTTTGAAGAATATGGTATTAATCCAAAAGATATTAGGTTTATAGGCACTCCAATAGATTTTATAGCTTTCAAAGGATTAGAAGAGCAAAATTATGAAAATATTGAAATAATTTTTATAGAAGTTAAAACTGGTAAAACTACAAGACTTACAGAAAGAGAAAAGGCAATACAAGATGCACTTAATAAAGGCAGAATGAAATGGATAACTATAAATACGTTAGAAGTCATGAAAAATAATACCTCGAATGAGAAGCTAACCACATGATTCTATCTTAATAGTCCTAAAAAGCTAAATCGTACAAGTATAACACGGTTTATCATATAAGCATACAAATAAGCAAGAATCGTTATCCCTTTCCGCCACCTTACTTAGAGCATTAAATTGGTTTATTCTTTAGAATTTAGTCTCTATATTTTGTCTTCGGGCTTTATCTTCCTTATTAGTGGATACGAATGACATTTTCACATCCTTTTTCTCCTATACCTCAAAAAGATTTATAAGTTTCTTAAACTATAGAATTATCCTAGCTTTTAACCTAAAGATTTAACTTCATGATGGCTAATAAGACTAAACCATGTTTTAAGATGTTATACAATATTCACAAACAGGCATTCATCATCCGAGACACAGAAAACCTACTTATTAACGTAAAAGTTTTGTATGTAGAATGGTGGTATTAAGCCTGTAACAGGAGGTTGATAAGGGTTTTCTTGTTTAATCTTACCGTTCCAGTAAGCATTTTCTATTGCCTTATTATGCATACATGATTTTAAAGTTTCGAAGGCAAAATTGTTGTCATTACTTCCATAGTCTATTTCACTTGTTCTATTAAGATAGAAGCAATAATTATTTATTTGGTCTTCTGGCGTTTTCAACTGGTTAATGTATATCTTGTTGTCAATTATTTTTAAACTTTGTAGTGGTGTTAGAGTATTTATTTGAGCTATCTCTTTGTTGTTCTTATAAATTAACAATATGTTTGACTTATGATAATGCTTGTAGACGTCTCCTATCCTATTGACACCAAGGTTTATTATCTTATATCCATTAAGATTTTTTATCCCCTCATATGTTAATTTCATCTTAAAACCGTTTTCAATATTACAAAGGCTATATGGCTTGTAGCCTTCATAAACATAAATATACAATCTTCCATGATTATTGTAGCCACCATTGTAATAGCTACTATTGATGACTACAGGTTTAAAACCTTTCAAATAAGGTTTATTATATTCTATACAAACATAAGCATTTTTATTTTTTGAAAATGTCACTGGATAAGTAGTCACACCATAAATACCCTCAGCTGTTCTAAGATGCAAACTTATAGCTAAAGACAAACCAGAGACTATAAATAAGCTCAAAAGAACTTTTCTCATAGAAACCTCCCAATAATTATTATCCAATTTTATCACAAAAAGTTTTCTTTACCAATAACATATTTATTAGCAACTTATATCTTTGTGAGCGATTTAGTATATTGATTTTTCCGGTTATATGAACAATGCTTGGTAGTTAATAATTTATTAAGTTAATAACTTGATAAGTTAATAATTTATTAAGTTAAACTGAAAATCGGTAGACTATTTACATATAACAAAATCCCACTTGAACGTCCCATGAATGCCCCATGAATGCCCCATGAATGCCCCATGAATGCCCCATTAATATCCACCCACTACCCTACCTGCTGGAAAGCCTTAATAGACAAGGGAGTTGGTTTTTGGAGAGGGTATCCCCCTACCCCCTGGTGTGATGGCTAAGAGGGGGGGTACCCTCTCCTACCCTATACCATACCCCTACCCTATCATTTTAGCGAAAATCCAGATATATCAAGGTATATATGAGGATTTGCACGCGTTTACCTAACAAAATCCTAACCAAAAATCCTAACTTTCTAACTTTTTACTCTTTAAAATGGTTAGGAAGATATCCATTGATAGACAAGCATTCTAGCATTCTAACATTCTAACAATTTTTTGAGGTATTATAGAAAAAAAATAAAAATAAGAGAGGGGGATACCCCCCCACTAAAAATTTTTTCCTATATATACTTAAAAATGCGGTTAGAATGGTTAGAAGGTTAGAACCATTGACAGACAAGGGCAAAACGCCTAACCATTTTTGAAAATAAAAAGTTAGGAACAAAAAATAAAAAAGTTAGGTTTGGTTAGGAACCCGTAAACCATTGATAAATCTTGGTTTTCTAAAAACATAGTTTGCTATCAAAACCATACATGATAATTCTCATGTATAGGAATATATAGTTTAGTATAGGCATAAGTAAAATAATATAGCTAAGTATATTTGAGTTGATTATGCAATAGTATATATTTACTAATATTTCAGTTTTTTGAATAGTTAGGAATAACCCCCTAATATTTGTGTCCAAAGAAATCTCCCAAGCAGGATTTTCTGTCCTTACTCTTATTACATCTACCTCATATTGTCTTCTTATGGTAAACCGTGGTATACTTGTCACCCCCTTTCTAATGTGATAATCACTACATAAACATGATATAAATCAATCATATATCTACCTCCTTCAAATAAAATATGTAGAAATTTTAACAGATGTAAGTGTTCATAGTCTATGTGAACTTGTACAACTTAAAAAATTTTTACGCTTTTTCTATGTAAAACTTATGCTAAAATCATATGAAGGTTTTATAATGATAGGTTTTGAAGGAGCGTATGAGGGGCTAAGGCATACCACATATATATCAAATTGGTCTATATGGACTAACTTGTTTGTTTTCTTTGTCTGGGGATGGTTGATACTGATCATGTGGCGTTGGCAATGGAACTTTACATATATTAGACTAAATGGAAAAGGGATATTGCCAGATTTGGTGGCTTCTATCGTAGCTTCTTGTTCTATGTTTATAACAAAACCTTGGCTTGGGCATAAAAACGATCAAATATTTATGATATGTTTTTGTGCTGTTTTGATGGTTTATGGTTTTTCAGCCCAATATTATTACAAAAAAGTGGTGCTTGGAATAGATAACTGGGATAGAAGGGATTAGTGTCAGGCTTTTATGATTAGTTAGTCAGACAAAACACAAGCTTATGGATTATAATTGACAAAATAAAAAATTAAATTATAACCCTAATTTCCAATTCAAATTTTAAATCCCAAACTCCTAAAACATATCTTGACTTGAAGAGCTAATACAAAGAAATATAGCTTAGTTATAAATCCTTCAATAGAAACAGCTCTTATGTATCCTTATCTATAGCCTTATCCTCTCTTGGTATTTCTATATCAGCTTTATGGTATAAAAGCGAGCATCAAATCATGTCTTTCAAATATTTATTTGGATTCATTTTCTCTAGTATGATAGTAATAGCATTTTTTGTATACTCAGTTAAAAAAGCTCGTATTTATTTATATCGTCTTATATTGAAATTGCATTGACTATTTTCCAATTGTATTTAAAGCACATATTTTTGTAAATACTCTGATAAACCTAATGCTGGTAGAAAATCAAAGATTATAGATGAATGAATAGCATCAGGGTTAGTTTTCATTGATGGTAGACAAAGGCTATAAAGGCTGTTAAAATATCAATGCATATACTAAAAAAGAAGATAAAGCCCAAAGACAAACAGCTGTGGCATACTTGTAGGATTTAGCTTTTTCAGGATTGGTGAGGTAGTACTATATGATTAATTTCTCAATAGGTTTATAGTATAATATCTTATGTATGATTATATTATCTTATTTATGGATTGAAAGATATAGAGTTTTCAATAACATAGGTATTAATTTTAATCCAAATTTTCAATTTAGTTTTGAGTTAAGCAAAGAAAAAAATAGAACTGGAACATTAAGAATAAAGAAAAATATTAGGAATATAAATAACTATTTCCCCAAAAATCAATTTATCTCTCTAATAGTGGGTAAAAATGGCGTAGGAAAAAGTAGCGTATTTGATTTATTTCATTTTGGTATTTCAAGAGAAAAATATCTTTTGAAGTCTTATTTTGCTTTGTTTGAAGATATTGATAAAAAGGAATTGATTATATTTGGAGCGAAAGTAGATAATCCTAATGAAGTAGATAATCCTAATAAACATGTAATTCAATTAAATCAATTTAATTCTGCAAATCAACCTATAGAAAGTCTGGAAATAAACATAAAGTTACCTGATTACAAATCTTCCCTTTTCAACTATAAAGAATTGATACACTTTGAAAATGATTTTAGAAATTACTTCAAACAAGTTCATAACCTATCTTTGTACTATCTTACTTCTGATTTTGATAAGTTTACTTTAATAGACTTATCTAACGAAAGCAGAGATTCTTATAGACCTTGTGAAGATAGTTTTTATTCATATGCTCAGGATTTATATGAAAGATTAGAAAAATTAGAAAGCTCATACAAAGAGTTTTCTTGTTTAAGTAAATTTAAAATTGCAATATCTAGATTAAATCATGATGTGTTTGTAAATTTTTTTAGCCAAATTCAGTTTTGGCAGGAACTAGACAGTATTGATGAGAATATAAAAATACCAGATTCGGTTATTTTAAATATAGTAAATTTCACAAGTTTAGGCAAACTTTCAGGAAAACTAGAGTTTATACAAAATATACTAATGGAAAAGCTAGGAGTTAAAGAAGGAGGATTTATATCTAGTATTAAAAAGTTAAAACCAATCATAGAATTAAAATCAATAATCTATTATATATATACGCTATATAGAGATTTCAATTCTAAAAACTCTATTAAAGATAAAAAGGATTCTACTGAAGTTAAGGTCTTGAGACATATAAATGGTATAATTAGAAAAACCTATAAAAAAATAGAAGATAAAGATAATGAGCTTGATGAAGACTCTATAGCTGATATTTTAGATAATCTTATATTAGAGCTAAAGCAAGAGATTAAAATTATTAAAGAAGAAAATGGTAATAAAGTAGAAATTCATTATACTTTACTAAAAGAGTTTCTTGAGAAAATAGATAAAATTGTAGATAATTTAGAACAAATAATAAAAAAATATGAATTTTTAAGAGAAAAAATAGATGGTCAACTTTTTCTTACAACTAATGCAATAGATTTTGCGATAGGAAGATTATTGAAAATAGACGGAAGCAATGAAGAAAAAAATACAATCATAGAAATATATCAACTATTTAAAGAAGTATCATCATTAATAAGAGACATTTCCCTAGGAGAACCTATGTTTTTGTATATATCTACATATCCACCTCTATCTTCTGGACAGAAACGCTTGATAAACTTGTTTACAAACATAGAAAAGTTTATACATGAAAATAAAGATACAAAGAATATGCTTTTATTGTTAGATGAGCCAGATGCTTATTTGCATCCAGAATGGCAAAGATTATTAATATTTCTTATAACGAAATTCTTAAAACAATTTGAAGATAAAGATTTCCATATTATCATATCCACTCATTCGCCATTCGTAATTTCAGACATTCCAAAAGATAACTGCGTATTTTTAGAGATGAAATATAATTTAGAGACGAAAGATAATGAAGCTAAAGTCAAACCTCACGATGAAATATCAGATACGCTAGCCCAAAATATCTATTATTTGTTAACTGATAGTTTCTTTATGGAAAAGGGTGTGGGAGAATATATAAATCAAAAATTAAAGCATTTTCTAGAGCTAGTAAATGAAGGAAGCCTAAGCACGAAAGATGAAGAAGAATTTAAAAATTTAATATCTATGATAGGCGATAAAATAATACAATCTAAACTGTTAGATATAGTAAAAAATAAAGATTTCTACAAAGGTAAATTTAAAAATAAAAAATGATTAATATTGACTTTAGAAAGTATACGGAAGAATTTAAAGAAGCTTATTATAATTTTTTTGCAAAAGGGATAAAAAACGAAAAATACTTCAGTAATAGTGAGCCAAGTAATCTCGAGTACGAAATAAGAAATTTAGAAATACTTATATTGAAAATTATCAAAAGAAAAAAAATATTAACAAAAAGACAAATGAAAATTAATATAATAACAAAAATCATTGAAAGTATATTGAATAACTTAACAGTTATTTTGACAGGTGACATAAAAAGCTTGTTGACATTCTATAGAGAGATCGAAAATCTTTTGAATGAACTACAAAGTATTGATAAAAACATATATAAATTTTTAATGAAAAAGCTTAGAAAAGAATTTGATAAAATCTATGAAAATAAAATCGGTAAAGATGGAATAGGTTATACTTTAACTAAAATTTTGGATGCCAGAGTTTGCCCATACTGCAACGAGCAATATACTTACACTATAGAAGAAATGGAAAATAATAATATTAAACTAAGACCAGAATTAGATCACTTTTTGCCTAAATCTAAATTTCCTATTTTTGCTATAAGTTTAGGTAACTTAATTCCATCTTGTAGTATATGTAACAAGAAAAAGAGTAATAACTATAACGATGAATTAAAATCGCCATTTCAGATTGATAGTTATAACGATTTTAAATTTACTTTTATTACCGACATCTATTTAAATGCATTAACTAGTATTAAACTAACAAATATAGAAGATAATATAGAGATAGATTTTAAAAATTCAATAGAGGAAAATAGGCGTATTTTCCTTCTTAAAGAAAGATATCAATATCACAAGGATGTTGTAGCAGAAATAATATTAAAAACTAAATTAATAAACGAGGCTAAAATCAAGATAGATGATAATTTGCTAAATCTTGAAGATAAATATAGATTGTTATATTGCAATTATTTTCCAACTACAGAGAGTGAATTTCTTAAAAGACCATTATCAAAGCTAATATACGATATATATATGGAATTAGATATCTCTAGTGAGAAATTAAGTTTACTGAACTAATACAAAAACCTCAAAACTTAAAAAAATCTCACCAAAAAGCACAAAAGTCCAATAACTAAGTTAATCAGAGGGAGTGTCTCATACTTTGTGTAAACTCTCTTACTAAACATTATAGCACACCTGGATAGAGAATTTTGAGCTGTTGTTGTATAATATGCCAATCTTTTATAGGGACT